>JBDLJL010000043.1:0-34610 GCA_039714415.1 Bacteroidota bacterium | reverse complement strand
TGAACCAACTGAGCTAAACTCCCTTTTACGCAAAATTATTTCTCTTTTGCGGGTGCAAATATAAGGCTAATATTTATTTCCACAAATATTTTTAAAAAAAAAAATGATTTTTTTTTGTCTTAATCATAAATGATTAATTTTGTGCTTAAATAAACAGACTAAATATATAAAATGACCAAGAGCAGATTTAAGTTTGATACTGAATCTTTAAAATTTGAAGAACAAGATTTAAGCTTTAAAGCAAGATTTATACGAATGTTCGTAGGACTTTTGATGTCAGGGATTGTAATTGCATTTATATTATTGCTGGTTTCATCGTATATAATAGTTTCTCCTGCAACACGAAAAAAAATTCGTGAAAACCAAAAACTTAAAACGGAACTTTTGATTTTAACTCAAAGGTTTCTGCAAACAGAAAAAGTACTGGATGATATTAAGAAGAGAGACGAAAATATTTATAAGGTAATCATGGAGTCAGACCCTAATGAGACGAATGAGGTAGATAGTGCAAATAGCCTGACCGGTGTTTTAGGGAAAATGTTGGAGGTTAAGGAAATTGAGGTAGCCAAACAAATTGATCACGAATTGGATATTCTGCTTGATTATTTAAGCAAAGATGAAAAGTCATTTATGGATCTTGCAAAAGTTATTGAAGCAAAAGAAAAAATGTTAGCAAATATTCCTTCAATTCAACCAATTGAGAATGATGCCCTGGAAATAATCGTATATGGATTTGGAAAGAGAATAGACCCTGTATATAAAACACCAGCTTTTCATAATGGAATTGATTATAGTATTCCTGAGGGAACAAAAGTTTATGCTACTGCTGATGGCAAAGTGAGCTATGCCGGGCATAAACGGGGTCATGGAAAATTAATTACAATCACACATGGATATGGCTTTACTTCAAAATATTCCCACTTGAGTAAAATTCTTGTCCCAAATGGAAAAAAAGTAAGACGTGGTGATGTGATTGGTTTGTCTGGAAATACAGGTAAATCTATGACTCCACATTTGCATTATGAGGTCCATGTTAATGACAAGGAGGTAAATCCCGTTAATTTTTATTTTGCTGATTTAACACCTAATCAGTATGAGTTGATGATAAAACTTTCTTCCAGGGGTGGGCTTAGCCTTGACTAATTCATTTTTAATTATTTATTATTCATATAAACCCAAAAAGTGTGGTTTGATAAAGAAAAACTTTCCCCTTGCAAAAAATAGATAATTTTAAAATACTAACTAAAATTTTACTGGATGAATAGATTTCTGATTATTAATATTTTCATTGTTGTTTTATTGTTTTCTTGTCAAAAAAGTACAGGACAAAATGAGCAAGTCGTAAATTCTTTGAATGATACAATTGTTGTTTATACTGATAATGGTGAAACATCTGAAGATAACATGCCTGATAAATTAATTAGTATTATTGGAGTTGGTGATATGATGTTGGGTACAAATTATCCGGCAAGTCCTAATTATTTGCCACCAAACAAGGATTGCAAACCTCTTTTGAAAGATGTAAAACCAATATTATTGGATGCAGATTTAACTTTTGGCAATTGCGAAGGTGTTTTTTCTAATGATATAAGGTATGCCCGTAAATGTAACAGTTCAAAAAATTGTTATCGATTCAGCATGCCTGAAAAATTTGCTGATTGCTTTGTGGAATCAGGTTTTGATGTAGTAAGTATTGGTAATAACCATGTAGGTGATTTAGGTGAATATGGAAGAAAAAATACAGTAAAAGTGTTAAAAGATAAGGGGATACATTTTGCCGGCTTAACTTCATGCCCTTATACAATTTTTGAAAAAGATGGTATAAAATATGGGTTCACGGCTTTTGCTCCTAACCAGGGAACAAACAGGATTACTGATCTAAAAAAAGCAAAGCAAATTGTTGAGTTATTGGATAGTTTGGCAGATATAGTTATTGTTTCATTCCATGGTGGTGCTGAAGGTAGTAAATATCAACACGTTACACGAAAAACAGAAACTTTTCTCGGTCAAAATAGGGGCAATGTTTATGAATTTGCTCATTTGGTGATTGATGCAGGTGCCGATGTCGTTTTTGGTCATGGTCCTCATGTGACAAGAGCTGTTGACATCTACAAAAATAGGTTTATCATTTATAGCATGGGGAATTTTGCCACTTACCGAAGATTTAATTTGTCTGGTGCAAATGGTTTAGCACCAATTGTAAAGGTCTTCGTTGATCAGGAAGGGAATTTTCATAAAGCAAAAGTCTATTCCGTTCAGCAATATGAAAATAAAGGCCCGGCTCTTGATTCTCAAAACAGAGCGTTAAAGAAGATTCAGGAATTAACAAAATATGATTTCCCTGAGTTAAAAATTGAAATAAGTGATGATGGTATTATTAAGATGATGTGATGATGCAGGGATATGAGAAATTGCAAAATTGCTTTATGCAACAGTATTTCTTTTTTTTAATTTGAAATTTTTACCTTACGACTAAATGATAACAAATTTATTTTTATCTGTTTATAATTTAATTATTTTTATGGTTAGATAGAATATCCACAAAAACAAATTCGTATATTTGGTGAATCTTTTATTCAATAATCATTCTTGTTTGTGTTTGTCATTAATCTTGGATATTTCAATTTATTGAGTAAATTTATATATTTACCTTAAATTCTTTGGATAACTATTTGAAACGATGGAACAGGAAGAAAAAAAATCAGATAAATTATACTATACAATTGGTGAGGTTGCTGCAATGTTTAATGTTAATGCTTCATTAATTAGGTATTGGGAAAAAGAGTTTACCGTTATTAAACCAAAAAAAAATAAAAAAGGTAATCGCCTTTTCACCAAAACAGATATTGAAAACTTTCATATAATATATCACCTTGTTAAAGAGCGGGGTATGACTCTTAAAGGAGCAAAGAAAAAATTAAGGGAAAATAAAGAGGATACTGTTAATAATTTTGAAATTATAAAAACCCTGAAAGATATAAAAGAGCAACTTCTTGAAATAAAAGAAGAATTGTAGTAGACAAGACTTGTAAGGTTTTTAAAACCTGGTAAGTCTGAATATATTATAGGTCGAAAACGGTTAATAAAATATAATCAAGAGGGTTGGGTTAGGAACATTTTTTATAGTATGCTAATAAAGTGGATTAATGAAGATTGGAGAAATTATCAATGAAATAGAAAAAGTTGCTCCATTGTCTTTACAGGAAAACTATGATAATGCAGGTTTAATTATCGGCCATCCTGATAATGAGTTTTCAGCTGCTATTCTTTCTATTGATGCAACCGAAGATGTTATTCAGGAAGCCATAGATCGGGGAGCAAATGTGGTAATTAGTCATCATCCGATTATTTTTTCAGGTTTAAAAAAGATCAATGGGAAAAACTATATCGAAAGAACAATAATTAAAGCTATTAAAAATGATATAGCAATTTATGCTGCACATACCAATATTGATAATGTTTCTAGTGGAGTTAATGCAAAAATATGCGAAAAACTGGCATTAAAGAACTGCAAAGTTTTATCAGCAAAAAGTGGTGAATTAAAAAAACTAGTGACATTTATACCAACGGATCAGCTTGATAAAGTTAGACAGGAAATTTTTTTAGCAGGTGGAGGTCATATAGGGAATTATGATAGTTGTTCTTATACTCTTGAAGGTAAAGGCTCTTTTAGAGCCTTGGAAGGTGCTGATCCTTATGTTGGAAATGTAGGAGAGGTTCACTATGAAAGTGAAACCCGGTTTGAAACTGTTTTTCCGGCGCATAAGCAATCAAATGTTATTTCGGCATTACTGAAAAGTCATCCATACGAGGAAGTTGCTTATGATATCTATCCTTTGGATAATGTTTATGAGAAAATAGGGGCAGGTATGATTGGTGAACTTGAAAATCCAATCCCTGAAAAAGAATTTCTTGATAAAATAAAAAAAGTTTTTGATGTAAAATGCATCAGGCACACTGAATTTCGAGGAAAGAAGATTAAAAAAATTGCTGTTTGTGGAGGCAGTGGAAGCTTTTTACTGAGAAAAGCGATAAATAAATCAGCAGATATATTTATAAGCGGTGACTTTAAATACCATCAGTTTTTTGATGCAGACAAGCAGATTCTAATTGCTGATATTGGGCATTATGAAAGCGAACAGTTTACAAAAGAGCTTTTTTATGATATACTTAAGAAAAAATTCCCTAATTTTGCATTTTATTTTTCAGAAAAAAATACAAATCCGGTAAATTATTATTAACATATGGCAAGTAAGACTGAAATTACGGTAGAAGAAAAATTAAAAGCATTGTATCAACTTCAAATTGTTGATTCTGAGATTGATAAAATCAGAATTTTGAGAGGTGAATTACCCCTGGAAGTTCAAGATTTGGAAGATGAGATAGAAGGTCTTCAAACCAGGGTAAAAAACTTTGAAGATGAAATTAAAAGTCTTCAGGGCATGGTTCAGGAAAAGAAAGGTGCGATAAAAGAGTCTGAAGGATTAATTAAAAAATACGAAGACCAACAAATGAAGGTCAGGAATAGTCGTGAGTTTGATTCAATATCGAAAGAGATTGAGTATCAAAACCTGGAAATACAATTAAGTGAGAAAAGAATCAAAGAATACTCCATCCAACTTTCGGATAAAAAATTAATTATTGAAGATTCAAAAGCCATTTATGAAGGAAAGATGGAAGACCTTGAACTCAAAAAAAGCGAATTAGATGCAATAATTAGTGATACCAAAAAAGATGAAGAAAAACATCTGAAAAAATCTGAAAAAATTGAAAAATTAATTGAGGATAGGCTATTAAATGCTTACAAAAGAATACGCGGAAATGCCAGGAATGGATTATCTGTGGTTTCTGTTGAGCGTGATGCATGTGGTGGTTGTTTTAATAAACTTCCCCCTCAAAAACAATTGGATGTTGCATCGCGAAAAAAAATAATTGTATGCGAACATTGCGGAAGAATTTTAGTTGATAAACATATTTTGGAGAAGCCTGTTGAGGAATAATAAAAATAAGTATTTGTATTATATAAGCTGTCCAATGTGGCAGCTTTTTTTATTTTGTTAAACACTATTTTTTTTACAATAAATTGATAACAGTTTTATAGATTTGTTCAAATTTAAAATAGAATGATCATGAGTAATAATTTCCATAATCAGATAACCGCAGGACTACCGGATAATCTTCCTGAACTAAAAGAGCTTGATTCCAGCTTAAGTCATGCTCCAAAAAGAAAGGATATTTTAAGCAAAAATGAAAAACAATTGGCTTTGAAAAATGCTTTGCGATATTTTAATCCTAAACATCACAAAGTACTTGCTCATGAGTTTGCCAATGAGCTTGAAACCTATGGTAGAATTTATATGTACAGGTTTCGTCCTGAATATAAAATGTATGCAAGAGATATAAAGGAATACCCTGCACATTCATCTCAAGCAGCTGCTATTATGCTCATGATTCAAAACAATCTTGATCCGGCAATAGCACAACATCCTGAGGAGTTAATCACCTATGGTGGTAATGGTGCCGTGTTCCAAAATTGGGCCCAATACCTGCTGACTATGAAATACTTGTCGGAGATGACCGATGAGCAAACACTTGTAATGTATTCAGGACACCCAATGGGCTTATTCCCTTCACATAAAGATGCTCCGCGTGTGGTGGTTACAAATGGAATGATGATTCCTAATTACTCTAAACCTGATGACTGGGAAAAATTTAATGCCCTTGGTGTTACCCAGTATGGGCAAATGACAGCGGGGTCTTATATGTATATTGGACCACAGGGGATTGTTCACGGAACAACCATAACTGTATTAAATGCCGGTAGAAAAATTTTAAATCCGGGTGAAAAAAATCTGGCAGGTAAACTTTTTGTAACTTCGGGATTAGGTGGAATGTCAGGGGCACAGCCAAAAGCAGCGGTAATTTCAGGTGTGGTTTCTATTACTGCTGAAATAAATTCAATGGCAGCTAAAAAACGTCATGATCAGGGCTGGGTTGATGAACTTCATAAAGACCTTGATACGCTTATGCAAAGAGTAAAGGAAGCAATTGAAAATAAAGAAGCTGTTTCATTTGCCTATCAGGGTAATATTGTTGACTTATGGGAAAAGCTCTATGATGAAAATATTCATGTTGATTTGGGCTCTGATCAGACATCTTTACATAATCCCTGGGCTGGTGGTTATTATCCGGCAGGTTTGAGCTTTGAAGAGTCGAATAAAATGATGGCCGAAGAACCGGATAGATTTAAAGAATATGTACATAAATCTTTACTTAGGCAGGTAAATGTTATTAATAAATTAACTGAAAAAGGGATGTATTTCTTTGATTATGGTAATGCATTCTTATTAGAAGCCGGAAGGGCAGGAGCTGATGTAATGAAAAGTGATGGTTCATTTAAGTACCCATCTTATGTTCAGGATATTATGGGGCCTTTGTTCTTTGATTATGGTTTTGGTCCATTCCGCTGGGTATGTACATCTGGTGCAACGGGGGATTTGGAAAAATCAGATAAAATAGCATCTGATGTACTTAAAAAGATAGCGCAGACTGCACCCACAGAAATTAAAGGACAGTTACAAGATAATATCCATTGGATTGATGAAGCTGGTAAAAACAATCTGGTAGTTGGTTCGCAGGCCAGAATTTTATATGCTGATGCCGAAGGTAGGATTAAAATTGCAGAAGCTTTTAATACGGCAATTGCAAATGGTGAAATTTCAGCTCCAATTGTCCTGGGTCGTGATCATCATGATGTTTCGGGTACGGATTCCCCTTTCCGTGAAACTTCAAATATATATGATGGTTCCAGTTTTACGGCTGATATGGCTATCCACAATGTTATTGGTGATTCGTTCAGGGGTGCAACCTGGGTTTCTATACATAATGGTGGCGGAGTTGGCTGGGGCGAAGTAATGAATGGTGGTTTTGGAATGCTACTTGATGGTTCTGATGATGCAGACAGGCGCTTAAAACAAATGTTGTTTTGGGATGTAAATAATGGTATTTCTCGTCGCAGTTGGGCACGCAATAAGGAATCTGTATTTGCCATTAAAAGGGCAATGGAAGAAAACCCAATGCTTAAAGTTACTCTGCCCAATTTTGCTGACGATGGTATTATTAATTCATGTTTTAAATAAATATTCATATCAGAATTGATTATCTTCCATGTAATTTTTCAAGTAAATTGTCAAATCTGAATAATAAATTTAAAAATTAGCAGTTATTTTATTAAATGATCTAATAATTAAAACACAAAGAGATATGAAAAAAATAGGAATTATTCTAATGTCGATGTTCTTAACAGCAGTTGTTTTTCAGTCTTGTCTAGATGATATAACAGATTTGGATGATCCTAGAGATGCAATTGTTAAGGAATGGCAAATTACAGAAATAGATAGTTATGGTGCTGAAAGATTTTATAAAGTTACTATATCTAAGGATCCTCTAGAAAAAACTAAAGTTATATTTGATAATTTTCATGAATTAGGGTCAGTTACCACAGATAAATTAAATGCAACTCTTGCAGGAACAACACTTACAATTTCAAGTCAAGTACTTGATGGGGAATATACTATTGTAGGACTTGGTTTTATCTCTGACGATCTTAAACGTATTGATTTTGATTATACTGTTAATGATGGAGGTGGTGAAGAGGGTTTTAATGCTGAATTTGGTCCTGTTGTTACAGCAAAAAAGAAACTGACCGTAGCTTCTTTGTCAAAATAAGCTTTTATTTTTATTAAAATATTAAGCCCTGTCAAGTAGATAGGGCTTTTTTGATGATATGAATGCTTACTCAAATATCATTTGGTAAGGCCTTTCAATATGTCCCCTTAGTTCATTTACACCAATATTACGGCTTTTTCTTATCGATTCTCTACCACCAAAATAAATAAGTATGGTTGGTACGGCAAAAATACTATTCTGAGCTGCTAGTTCCGGGCTTTTTTTAGTATCGCAATAATACATTTTTACTTTTGGGAATCCATCAGTAAGCATTTCTGCAACTTTTGGCTTTAATACCTTACAAACATTACACTGCTCATGCGAGAAATAAAATAGGGCAGCATCTTCTTTTTCTATAACTTCGTTATATTGCTCTAAAGTTTCAATTGTGTTTATCATATTTTAATTTTTAAGGCTGCAAAAGTATAATTTTAGACCAATATATCAATAAGGCAATATACAAAAGTTTGTTGAAATTTATAATATATAGATTATAAGGGCTTTAATACACTGTAGAAATCCACGTTCTCTGAACGTGGTCAGAGCCGTTCTACGGGTTTGCCTATTAAGTTTCTGAATGAAATTATTCATCATTAATGAGTTAGTTTTAACAATAGAACAATAGAACATTTGAATGGTGAATTTCGCTATTCTTCATTCTATAAGTTCAAATGTTCTACTGTTATTGTATATTATCCCCTCTGGGGTTATCCCAATGCCACGTCCTTTGGGCATGGTTTTTTTACTCTAAAATCTAACCAAGTATTAATACTATAATTTATGATTATTAGTAAGTGCCTGAATTTAACATTACCAATGTGCAATGTTCGATAACTTCAATATTATTAGTCATTGCCAAATTATAAAGTTCAAGGTTTTCTGTTCCCGGGTTAAATATAATCCTTTTGGGTTTAAGGCTTAATATATAATCGTAATAATCAATTTGTCTATCAGGACCTAGATATAAAGTAACTGTATGAATATCATCAAAATGTGTCCTGCCTTTAATTATTTCTATACCATTAATATTGCCACTTCTAATACCCAGGGCAATTAATTCATAACCAAAATGGCTAAGAAGGGTGACTGCTTTATATGAGTACCTTTTGGGATTAGGGCTTGCACCTATTACAATTGTTTTTTTATGGTTCATGATTGTACTAATTTACAATTTTAATTGTAACCTGCAGTCCGTTATAGTTTTAGCTTTTCTCTATCAATGACACTGCATAAGCAGATACTCCTTCTTCACGTCCGTTAAAACCAAGCTTTTCTGAAGTTGTAGCTTTAATGGTTATATCCTCGATATCCAGTTCAAGTATATTGGCTAAAATTTGTTGCATTTCAGGAATCTTGTTTTTCAGTTTCGGTTTTTGAAGAACAATTGTGGTATCAATATTACCTATTGAATATCCCTTATGCTTAAGTAGTTGAAAAGTTTCTTTCAATAAAATTTTACTATCGATGCCTTTAAGCGATTCTTTATCATCAGGAAACTGGTAACCAATGTCGCGTAAGTTTGCAGCGCCAAGTAGAGCATCACAAACTGCATGAATTAAAACATCCCCATCAGAGTGGGCAATGGTTCCTTTGTAATGATCAATTTTAATCCCACCAATGATTAGCTCTTCCCCTTCTTGGAGCTCATGAACATCATAGCCGAAGCCTACCTTAATTTTCATAGTTATTCAATCATCAATCATGATGGTTATGAACCGTTTGATTCTACATTCTTAAAATCTTTAAGATTAAAAGTTAACGAGAACCGTAATGTGTTTTCTAATGGATTACGCTGTTGTGTAGTAATCAAATAAGCAAAATCGAGCTGAAATACATTCAGTTTAAGACCTAAACCAACTGTAAAATATTTACGGTTCCCTTTGGTTGCATGTTCATGAAAATACCCGGTTCTTAAGGCAAATTTTTGATTATACCAATACTCCAAACCTGTTGATATATTAATTTCCCTTAATTCTTCAGTTGTCCCACCGGGGGCATCATAAAAAGACTGCCACATACCAACAGGTACCGAAACATTAGGATCCATTCCTGCGATAATATGGTCAGCTGATGTTCCTTGTCCATCATATTTAGGTGGAGTTGGTACCAATAATTTGTTAAAATCAAGACCAATAGTTAGTTGATTGTACTCATCAAACTCATGAGTAAATGTTCCGCCAAGTCTTAAATTGGTAGGGAGAAAGTTCTGTTCGGAATCATCGGTGTATGAAATTTTAGCTCCAATATTTGAGATATTCATTCCAAAAGACATATTGCTGTTCTTTTTGGCTATTTTTATATCTTTTGTGTAAAACAATGAAATATCACCAGCAACGGATTGCCCTGGATGTGTTGCAACATTGTTACTATATAACCCGCCAGTTAAATTTGAATATATGTACCTTAGTGCTATGCCACCAGAAAACCCTTTTGTAAACAACATAGAATATGATGCATCAAATGAAAACTCATGAGGGCGGAAATCTCTGATTGTTTGTCCACCATTATCAGTAAAAGTTATATCCCCTAATGAAAAATATCTTAAACTGGTAGCAACTACCTGGTTTCTGTTTAGTTTTTTATAAGCAACCAAATAAGTCAGGCTAATATCCGGGATTAATGCTCTAAGCCATGGAGTATATGAAAGGGATATACCAAATTCATCATCTATCATTGAATATTTCGCTGCATTCCAGTACATTGAATTTGCATCGGGGCTGGTAGCTACTCCTAAATCACCCATACCACCCGCTCTTGAATCCGGTGTAATCATTAAAAAAGGAACAGACGTAGTTATCGTATTTACATCTTCTGTATATTGGCCAATTGTAGATATTTGCGCTTTGCTTTCAAAAATATTTACTACTAATAACATCATTAGTAGTAAAACTATAAAAATATTTTTCTTCATCTTACTTTATCTATTATATTTTATGGTAATTTGATAATGTTTAATCAAATATAACAAACGTCAAAATTATAATTTTATTTTAGAATATTAGTAATTTTTCAAGATGTTCAGCCTGCTCATTATTGTCAGTTTGTACCGTTATTTTGTAAAAATAAACTCCCCTTCCAATCCTGTTACCAAAATCATCCTTTCCATCCCAGGAAATACCTTCTGACCTATACCCCTCGGTAATTATTTCCTGGTGAATACTTTTAACGATTTTACCCGTAACAGTAAATACTTGTATTAAAACAGTCAGGTTTTCATTTGGCCTGTTATGTTCAAAAAAGAATGAAGTATTGGTTGTAAATGGGTTTGGGTAATTTAAAACGTGGTTAATTTTAAATTCTGAATCGCTTGTGACTGTAAAAAACAGAGAATCTTCAGTTGAATTATTGTAAACATCCCAAACTTTGAGCTTTAATTTATGTTCACCTTCAGTTAATTCACTAAGGTTATAATTTATTTTCCCCTTTGTATAGCTATCGATTTCCGATTCATAAAAATCATTTAAATTGAATTGCAGATTCGGATTATCATCAATTATTGCAACAATATCATGACCAATTCCATTACCTGTTGTATTTATTCCGTTTTCATCTTCAACAAATGCAAGTAATGATGGACTGTTATCCGTTATGCCACCAGATACAAAACTTTCATCATTAAGATATAGTTGGATAAGTGGACCGGTCTGATCATCACTCCCTTCACCTGAAGATCCACCAATCAGGATATTTTTATTATAGCCTTTTGCATCAGCCCCTTCTATTTCATTTTTTGCATAATAGCATATTTTCCCAGTGTCTATATTATACCTTATATCTTTAGGAACAATAAAGCTAAAGTTGAATTTACCATTGCTAATACTTGCTTTCCCTTTAAATAGCTTATTATTTTGAACCAAATATTCAAAATTTCCTTCACCATCATTATCAAGAGTTTTTATGAGTTTATTTTTGTCAAATATGCTTGGGTACAATATTCCATTAAATTGAGTGTTTAATTGTCCGTTGATATTATGAATTTCACCGGTGATTGTTACTTTATCAAAAGCATTTAAGGTATCTGCTTGTCCGTTCACGGGACGCTCGTTAATTGATGTAGTAACTATATTCTGGCTGGCATAACTAAGCTTTAATGCAGGGTCACCCAACAAGCTGAAATTTCGCTTGTTAATTCCAGTACTTGATGCATTTTTTGTTAAACGCATTACATCCCCTAAGCAATATCTTCTATTGTTGACTGGGTTTTTTTCAAAAATATAATTGTAAAAGTTTTTGTTGAGAAAAAAGTTGGGTGATGCGTACACTAATCGTGTAGTAGTAAACAATGCAATTGCCCCACCTTTTGGGTTTAAGAAAATATGTTCACCTCCAGTAATATTTTCATAATCATCAAAACGGCTGAATTCACATGTAGCGGTCATAAATACAGGTAACTTATAAGGATGAACCCATTTATTAATTTGGTCAATTGTTATTATTCGTTCTTCGGCCAGGCCTTTTTCGTTTCCATGTCCTGTATAATTAATTAATAATGATCCTTTTGTTATATGATCATTAATCGCCTGATTAACTTCCGGGTAACGTTGTCCTACAGAAGAACTTTCTTGTTTATAGGCATCCAGATAAATTTTTTCAATATTAAATACAGGGTAATTGTTCTTCACAATTCTTGTTAGTTCATTAGCCTGATTCATGTGTAGGGCTCCATCTTCATCATCAGCAATAAAACATAATTGATTTCGCCAATCACCATATGATTGTATGTCCATATACATTTTAATTTTTTCAATTGCCGTACTTGCTTCTGTTTGGTTTTTAACCGGGATTCTGCCTATACCAACATCTACCAAACCGCTTGATCCACCCTCATCATCATCTAGTAATCCAAAAAAATCATCAGTCACAAATGATTTGGTTGGGCTCAATGAGTTTTCTGATTGATAAGTCAAGATGTAATTTGTGTTTTCCGGGGAATCATGTTTATTATCATAGGACCCATCTCCAAAAAGGGTCAAGTACCTGGGAATTTCATTTTGATTTGTTGCCCGGTCATAAAGCATTTTTAAAAAATTCCTGATAGCTGAAACATCTCTTGCACCTGATGAAAACTCATTATACACTTCTTCTGTGCTTACAAGGGATATCTTTAACTGATCATATTCTTCATGAATCTTTTTTAACTGTTCGGCATAACTTAAAAAAATAGGATGGCTTACGATAACCATATCTGTTTGCATAATACCATGAAGGTTTTGATTTTTCACAATTCCAACATCATCCCCTTCAAATATAGGTGTTAAAAACGAGTTGCTATTAAAGGCGGTGAAAGTACGAAGGCTATCCGTGCTTAGCTTAAAAGTTAGGTTATTAGTTTGTGGCGTAACTTCAATAATCTTTGGTCTGCCTTGATCTGTTATTTCCCAAATTTGAACATTTGAATTGGTATTTGAAAGGTGAAACTCACTAACTTCACCAGTTCCTATAGAATTTATACTCCTGAAAAACATTTGGTCACCAGTAAATTCCAATTTTCTTTGAACATTTAATGTTATATAATCCAACCAACCTGATGATGAGGCCGTACTTTTATTATAAGTAAGTTTTACATTCAATTCATTTCCGGACGGAGCGGTGGTTACAAAAGCTTCTTTTTTATGAGTGGCGTAGCTTGCAATGTAATCATAACTTACTGAATCAAAATAAGGATTAAATACTGTTCCGGCAATATTTATGGTAAAGGAACTTGGGATAGGCGATCTTGCTAATAATGAACTATTTAGTTTTATCGAACTTCCGGCAACCAGATTTGGTAAATTAAAGTTAAAGTCATATTCTGTTTGAAAGTCAAATAATTCGCCAACCCAAAGTCGACCAGATTTAATCAGGTTGATTGAATCTATTTCATGATAAGCAAAATCATCAAAAACACTTATCGTTTTCGTAGTCGGATTACTAGATTGTTGTTCTGTTTTTATTTTATTATCTCTGCCACTGTTGTAATCTGAGCTTAAAAAATAATAGGCGTAATCTGAATATAAATTCAGTTTTTGATTAAAAACATGGTTTATGCTATCATAGTTCCATTGAACTGTGCCATCACCATAAAACAGGATATAATTATCTTTGACAAGGACATCTATTTCTGACAAATCGTCCGGGTGTCTGTCACCATTTGAATAAGGGAGCATTGAACCCCCATTGCCAAAAATGCGTAGGTTTTCAGGACTGGTAATTCCCATATTTTCTAATTCATCAAAACCGATGCGGTATATTCCACTTTTTTTTATTTTAATTTTAACCCAATGGCCTGAACTTAAAACAGAATTTAATGTATAAAAACTTTTTGTTTTACTGGTTTTATCTTTACGGCTTTGTTCAGTAAGTACGATTTTGAAGCTTTTTAGTTTGTAAATTTCACCATTTTGCACATTTTGCTTGAATGGGAAAACGGATATGGATAAATGGGGTGCTTTTCTTAGATAAAAAATTTCTTTCTCAAATTCAATTTTGAAGGGTATTTGGCTTTTAGAGATCATTTTCTTTTCATCACTAGTCAAAACAACAAATTGCATATCCCTTAATTCAGCAGTATAATTTCCCGAATTTAACGCAATAAGTTCATGGTAAACAGGTAAAAAGTCTTTTCTGGTGCTGTAATCTGCATTTTTAAGCCTGAAAAAATGATAAATTTGAGTTTTGTTTTCATTTGTTTTTTCGAATTTTTTTATTTCTTCAAAACTTTTTGTCCAATTCAGGTTTCTGTTTAAAATAATGTTTTGTGAATATAACCGGCTCTTTATACCAAAGACAAGTATTAAAATAATTATGATCTGTAGTTTTTGCACAATTGTTTATTTTATGATATAATTAAAATGTGGTTTCAAACAATTTCTATAAATAAATTTAAGACTAAACGTATGAAATTTTAAAAATAATAAATTATTTTAGCATTTTTTCGTTATTACCTTATGTAAGCCATAAAAAAATAAAATTTTAGGTTTTTCAGAGTTAAATTCTTTAGCCGGTGGATAATATTTTATAAACGGATAAACAAATTTTAAATTTTTTGGGTCAACGACAATATTATAAAATTTTTGTTTCCATTGTAAATATGGTAAGAATTAAAAAAAATATTCGTTTCACCTGGTTAATGATTGCATTATTATTAATTAGTGAAAATGTAATGGTTGCCCAGGATGTGCAGTTTTCACAGTTGTTTTCTGATAAATTATATCTGAACCCAGCTTATGCGGGAACTGATTACTGTTCCAGGTTAATGGTTTCATATCGAAATCAATGGCCGGGTGTTCAATTTCCTTACGTAACATATTCTGTATCTTATGATCAATACTCTGAAGTATTACGTGGTGGGTATGGAATTAGGCTAATGAAAGATGATCAGGGTGGTGGCGTTTTTAAAATTTTAAGTGTAGATTTTATATATTCGCACAAAGTGGAAATAAATCAGGAAACTTCTTTAAGATTAGCATTTGAGGCCTCAGTATATCAAAGAAGTGTAAATACAAATGATTTGGTTTTTGCTGATATGATTGATCCACGGTTAGGGGTGATATTTCCAAATTCGGAAAGTATTAATATCCAACCTATATTTACACCGGATTTTTCAGCTGCTATGTTATTTAATCATAAAAAGTATTTCCTGGGTGTTAATGTTAGTCATATTCCGCATAGTATTGTGCCTGAGCATAGTTTTATTTTACCTATGAAAATTACTGCACACATTGGTGCTGCTTTTCCAATAATCAAAAATGACTCAAAAAGGCCAACTTACATTTTGGAACCAAATGTAGTTTATATTCAGCAGCAAAATTTTAATATGTTGTATTATGGCATGTATTTTGACATTTCAAACATTGCACTGGGAATGTTTTATAGACAGGATCTGAAATTACATTTTGATGCTATGATCTTATCCTTTCATATGAATATTAATCAATTTAAAATTGGATATAGTTATGACATAACATTATCTCGTTTTTTTAAACATTCTTTGGGTACACATGAAATATCTTTAAGGTATTTATTTAATTGCAGAAAAAAAATTAAGGATTACGGTACAATAAGTTGTCCGGTTTTTTAGTTATATTTGCGTATAAAATAATAAACAATTTATTATGAAGATTAAATCGAATTTACTAGCAATTGCACTTTTTGGTGTTTTACTTTTTTTATCAGCTTGTTCTGGTGGCAGAGGTGGTGGCGTTGGAGTTGGTGATGCATCCAATAAAACTGGCTGGGATTATAATGACCCTGACATGGGCAGGTTTGAAGTTGTTGACTATACCGAGCAGGAAACAGGACCCGGTTTAGTATTTATTGAAGGTGGAACATTTATCATGGGTAGAACAGAACCTGATGTAATTTATGATTGGAATAATGTACCAAGAAGATATACAGTAGCTTCATTTTATATGGATGAAACTGAAGTCAGTAATGTAGATTACAGGGAATACATGAATTGGCTGCAAAGAGTTTTTGTAAGTTATCCAAATGTATATTTACAGGCATTGCCTGATACTATGGTTTGGAGGAAAAGACTTGCATATAATGAGCCCTATGTAGAGTATTATTTCAGGCATCCTGCTTATCATAATTATCCGGTGGTTGGTGTAAGCTGGTTACAAGCTACTGATTATTGTGCATGGCGTACCGACAGGGTAAACGAGAAAGCCTTAATAGATGAAGGAATCCTTGAAATGAACCCTAACCAGGTTGATGAGGATAATTTTAATACTGAAGCTTATCTTGCCGGACAATATGAAAGTGGTATAAGGGAAAATTTACCAACCCTTGATGGTGGTGAACGTCATGCGAATATGGAAGATGGTATAATGTTGCCAAAATACAGACTTCCTACAGAGGCTGAGTGGGAATATGCTGCTTTAGCTTTAATAGGTAATTCAACTGGCTCACCTGAAAGAATTTATAACAGAAGATTATTTCCCTGGAATGGTGATTATGTTAGAAATGACACAAAGCAAAACCAAGGGCAATTCAGAGGTAATTTCCAGCGTGGACGCGGAGATATGATGGGAGTTGCAGGAGCATTAAATGATAATGCTTCGATACCTGCACCAGTTGATGCATATTGGCCTAATGATTACGGTCTTTATTGTATGGCTGGAAATGTAAACGAGTGGTGTTTAGATGTTTACAGAGCAATGTCGTCCCAGGATCTTGAAGGGTTCAGACCTTTTAGGGGAAATGTTTTTAAGACAGTGATAAGAAATGATGATGGAACAATAACTGATAAAGATTCATTAGGGCGTATTAAATGGCGTGAGATGACTGATGAAGAAAGTGTATCAAGAGTGAACTACCAAAGTGCAAATAATATTAACTATAGGGATGGTGATGCTGAATCAAGTATTTCAGAAAGTAATGATTGGCTGGCTGCTTCTGATGCACAGGGATCAGACAGGATGTACTTTTCCGGATCAGGTCCAAAGGGAAAAGGAATGACATCATTGATTAGCGATAGGTCAAGAGTATATAAAGGTGGTGGATGGGATGATCGTGTATATTGGTTAAGCCCTGGCACCAGAAGGTTTTTGGACGAAAGAAAATCCTCAGGAAATATTGGTTTCAGGTGTGCAATGACCAGAGTTGGTAGCCCAGGAGGATTCTAAAAATAATTTTATTTAATATAGCCCGCTAATGATTTTCTTAGCGGGTTTTTTTGTTAAATTGTATTCAAATGGAAATTAATAAACTTCATAATTTATTTTTAACGTCAAATGGTGTTTCTACTGATACTCGTTTTATAAAAAAGGGGCAGATATTTTTCGCACTAAAAGGAGATAATTTCAACGGAAATAAATATGCTCATTCTGCCATTGAAAGTGGTGCTCGCTACGCAATTGTTGATGACTCAACTGTGGTTAAAAATGAGCAATATATACTGGTTGATAATGTACTGGAATCTTTACAGAAATTGGCCGCATATCATAGAACATATCTTGATATTCCGATAATTGCTATAACAGGTACTAATGGTAAAACAACCACCAAAGAGTTAATAAATGCAGTAATGAGCAAAAAATATGTTGTTTTTGCAACACAGGGGAACCTTAATAATCATATTGGTGTACCCTTGACATTATTATCAATGGACAAAACAACACAATTTGGAATAGTGGAAATGGGTGCTAGCCATATTGGCGAAATTGAAAAATTATGTTCAATTGTAAACCCTAATTATGGATTAATCACCAATATTGGTTCAGCACACCTCGAGGGGTTTGGGTCTGTTGAGGGAGTAAAAAAAGCAAAAAATGAGCTTTATCGGTATATTTCTGCTACAAAGGGAATTCTTTTTGTGAATGGGGATGATGATTTGTTAATGAACCTATCTAAGGATATTTCACGTAATATATATAGTGCAAATATAAATTCAAAATGCAAAGCCAGTAAGCTAAAATCTGATACATTTTTAAAAATAGAATGGGAAAAAGTACAATTAACTTCTAAATTAGTTGGCGACTATAATTTTTATAATCTTCTTGCAGCCATTTGTTTAGGTGTTTACTTTGAAGTTAATGAAAAAGAAATTATTTCTGCAATAGAAGAATATGAACCAGAAAATAAAAGGTCTCAGTTTTTAGAAACTGAAAAAAATAAACTAATTGTTGATGCTTATAATGCAAACCCCACAAGTATGGGCTTGTCTGTTGAAAATTTTAAACATATTAAGGCTCAAAATAAATTATTAATACTTGGTGATATGTTGGAACTGGGTAAATCCAGTTATGATGAACATAGAAAAATAGTTGATTTAGTTCATGAATTAAAATTTAAGAATGTTTTTTTCGTAGGAGATGAATTTATGCAATTCTCTGATACTGGCAAACATCCTTATTTGTTCTTTAATACTGTTTCGGATTTAAATGAATTCATAAGTAATGAAGGTTTTAAAAATCACTTTATATTATTGAAGGCTTCCAGGGGAATCCGCCTTGAAGAGTCTATTTCTTATTTGTAATACTCTCCACCGGTAAAACACTGTGTTTTAAATTATTAATTTCAGATTTAAATTCACTTTTTTGCAGGAATAGTAAAATACTATTATTTCCCATCATTTATTCTTGAGAATATATTAGTACAAAACTACTGTTAAATTGAGCTCTGAAAGTTCAATAATTTATTTCTTTCTATCTCTGTAATTGTGGTTGG
Organism: Bacteroidota bacterium; assembly: GCA_039714415.1. Classification (GTDB taxonomy): domain Bacteria; phylum Bacteroidota; class Bacteroidia; order Bacteroidales; family NBLH01; genus NBLH01. Next base: position 15,731 of record JBDLJL010000043.1, on the reverse strand, counting down.
ATTTCCGGTTTTTAAGTCAATGTTTACTAAAACTACACTGGAATCCGATACTTTTACGAGTTCATTTTCTGATTTTTTAACTACAAACACCGTAGTTATTTCAAAACTTTTATTCCCTAAATGGCTTAATTTTGTGTATGCACAAAGTGTATCACCATAATAAACAGGTTTCAAATAATTTATTTCTATTTTAGCTACCACGGCATTAAATTCTAGTTTTCCGTTCCAGCCAAAAACTTTTTTATGGTAATCAATTCTGGCTTCTTCCAGATAAGACAAATATGCCTTATTATTTACATGGCCCAAGGTATCCAGATCATTATATCTTACAGGAATTTTGATAATATGTGTAAATTCTTCCAGTTCTTTTTTTAATTTCATCGTTAATATATTAAAACCTGTTATAAAACTTATAAATTTATTACTGCTTGAAAACTAATATTTTGTAAATTATAGACAGTTCACAATTCCTATGCAATTATAATAAAAAAATTAAAAATATTTGGCATGCATAACATTTTTTTCGTAAATTTGCAATGCAAGCATAATATTTTAAGACAATGAATTTAAAAGAAACAGTTGATTTTCACATCAAATCCACATGGCATTCCATCACCAGAATGTATAACCTTATTGCTGCTCAATATGGTTTATCCCAAACAATTGGTTATGTTTTAATAAACATTGAAAAAGAAGGGACACCTGCTACTAAGATTGCCCCGCTAATGGGTATGGAACCAACCAGCTTAAGTCGTTTATTGAAAAATATGGAAGAAAGTGGTTTAATCTTTAGAAAAGGTGATAAAATAGATAAACGGATTGTTAGGATATTTTTAACAGAGAAAGGTGTTGCTGCTCGAAAAATTTCAAAAAAAACCATTTTGAACTTTAATGACGAGGTATTGAAGAAAATTGAAGCCAAAGATCTGGATACTTTTGTGAAAGTATTGGGTATACTAAAAGAACACGTTCAATTTAGAATTGAAAACTTTTTGCCTGCTGAGAAAGCGGGGGTTAATAAAGCTAATTTGAATAAATAATTATTACAAAATGCATATTGTGGTTTGACCTAAAAGGTAATGGTTTATTGAATCATTTCTTTATGCGGCTACTACATTAAATATAGTTGAACTTAATTATTAATATCAGGGTATTAACTAATAATGTACCCTACAATTTATAACAGTATTATGATACGTAGAATAAATAAAGTAGCAGTTTTAGGATCCGGTGTAATGGGCTCTGGAATTGCCTGTCATTTTGCGAATATCGGGTTAGAAGTATTGTTAATTGATATTGTACCCCGAGAGTTAAATGAACTGGAAAAGAAAAAAGGCCTGACCCTGGAAGATAAATTGGTCAGAAACCGGATTGTGAACGATGCTTTAAAAGCGGCCTTAAAATCTAAACCTTCACCAATTTATAAACAGTCATTTGCCAATAGAATTACTACAGGAAACTTTGATGATGATTTGGCAAAAATCAAAGATTATGACTGGATTATTGAAGTTGTGGTTGAAAGGTTGGATATTAAGCAATCTGTTTTTGAAAATGTAGAGAAATATCGAAAAGATGGTACTTTGATTACTACAAACACCTCAGGTATTTCAATTGAAGCAATGCTTGAAGGCAGAAGTGAGGATTTTCAAAAACATTTTTGCGGAACCCACTTTTTTAATCCTCCTCGTTATTTGCAATTGTTTGAAATAATCCCTTCTTCAAAGACTGACCCTGAGTTAGTTAAATTCCTTGGTAATTATGCAAGTAAATTTCTTGGAAAGACTCCCGTTCATGCCAAAGATACCCCTGCTTTTATTGCCAATAGGGTAGGAACTTTTTCTATTATGGAATTGTTCAATAACGTAAAAGAACTTGGTCTTACAATTCCTGAAATTGATAAACTTACCGGTCCGGTTATTGGCCGTGCTAAATCAGCTACTTTCAGAACTGCTGATATTGTAGGTTTGGATACTTTAGTGCATGTAGCTAATAACATTCGGGAAACCACTGATGATGAAGTAAAAGATGCTTTCAAAATTCCGGATTATCTACAAAAAATGTTGGATAATAAGTGGTTGGGGTCTAAAACAAAACAAGGCTTTTTTAAAAAGGTTGTTGAAGACGGTAAGAAAAAGTTTCTTTCACTCGACTTTAATACAATGGAGTATGTTGAAGCACCAAAACCTAAATTTTCAGTTTTTGAAAAAACAAAAGGTATTGATGACCTTAGAAAAAGAATGAAGGTGCTTATTGAAGATAAAGGCAAAGCCGGAACGTTTTATAAATCTGCATTTTATAGCCTTTTTCAATTCGTATCGAACAGGATACCTGAAATTACTGATGATATATATAAAGTAGATGATGCATTAAATGCTGGTTTCGGTTGGAAATTAGGCCCTTTCCAGACATGGGATGCTGTAGGAGTGGAAAACACGGTAAAAGCTATGGAAGAAGCTGGCAAAAAACCTGCTAAATGGGTTTCTGATATGCTTGAAAGTGGTGTAACCTCATTCTATAAAGTTGAAAATGGTAAGAAATATTATTATGATATCTCTACTAAATCTTATAAAGAAATTCCCGGACAGGAAGAAACTCTTTCTTTAGATGTATTGAGGGAAACCAACGTTATTTGGGAAAACAATGATACAACTATTTTTGATTTAGGTGATGGTGTGTTGAATATTGAGTTTCACACGAAAATGAACACAATTGGTCAAGGTGTTTTGCAGGGATTGAATAAAGCAATTGATTTAGCTGAAGCAGAATATTCGGCATTGGTAATATCAAATGAAGGCGACCATTTTTCGGCAGGTGCAAATGTGGGGATGATTTTTATGCTTGCCGTTGAACAGGAATGGGATGAATTAAATTTTGCTGTGCAAATGTTCCAGAAAACGACGATGAGGTTGCGTTATTCTTCAATCCCGGTAATTGCTGCACCACACGGTATGGCTCTTGGTGGTGGGTGCGAAGTTTGTATGCATTCCGATAAAGTAATTGCCCATGCTGAAACTTATATGGGATTGGTTGAATTTGGTGTTGGTCTTATCCCCGGCGGTGGTGGTACTAAAGAGTTTGCTCTGAGATTATCAGATGAATTAAAAGAGGGTGATATCAGGACCAATGCATTTACTAATCGTTTTTTAACGATTGGTCAGGCAAAAGTTTCAACATCTGCTTATGAAGCATTTGATATGGGATATTTAAGGAATGGTGTAGATGAGGTTATTGTTAGCAAGGTACACCAATTAGCTTATGCCAAAAAAGTTGCGCTAAATATGGTTGAGAAAGGATATTCTAAACCTGCGGAACGTAAAGATATTAAAGTCCTTGGAAGAGAAGCTTTAGGACTGGTATATGTTGGTGCTGATGGTATGACTGAAGCTAAATATATGTCGGTACACGATAAGCTTATTGCAGAAAAACTGGGAACAGTTATTGCCGGTGGCGAAATTTCAAAGGCATTGACCGAAGTTTCTGAGCAATATTTGCTTGATCTTGAAAGAAAGGCTTTTATTGAACTTTGTATGCAAAGAAAAACAATGGAAAGAATGCAAAGTTTGATTACCAAAGGTAAGATTCTTCGGAATTAAATTCTAAATTCTAAATTCTAATTTCTAAAATTTAAAAAAATGAACGCATATATAGTTGGAGGATACCGCTCGGCAATAGGAAAAGCACCCAGGGGAGCTTTCCGTTTTACTCGTCCTGATGATATTGGTGCTGCCGTAATTAAGCATTTGTTAAATGACTTTCCTCAAATAGAAAAATCAAGAATTGATGATATTGTGGTGGGTAATGCATTTCCTGAAGCCGAAACCGGATTTAATTTGGGTCGAATGTTGTCACTGATGACAATGGATACAATAGAAGTGCCAGGATCAACAATTAACAGGTATTGTGCATCAGGTATTGAGTCAATAGCCATTGCTTCGGCAAAAATTTCTGCCGGTATTGCAGATATTATTGTTGCAGGTGGTGCTGAAACCATGTCAATGATTTCCATGGGCGGATGGCGGCAAGTACCTAACCCTGATATTGGGATGACTCATCCTGATTGGTACATGGGGATGGGGTTAACAGCAGAAAAAGTAGCTCAGGAATATAATATTTCACGTGAGGAACAAGATGTTTTTGGGGCTAAATCTGTAGATAAAGCTATTGCAGCAATTGATGCCGGAAAATTTAAAGATGAAATTGTACCAATTACAGTTAAAGAAAATTACTACTCAGATGGTAAAACAAAATCACGTGAATATGTGGTTGATACTGATGAAGGTCCCAGACGTGGTACTACAGCCGAAGGATTAGGCAAATTACGCCCTGCTTTTGCTGCTGATGGCCGTTCAACAGCTGGTAATTCATCGCAAATGTCTGACGGGGCAGGTTTTGTTTTGGTTGTATCCGAAAAAATATTGAAAGAATATAATTTAACACCAATTGCACGCCTGGTTGATTATCAGGTTGCCGGTGTTGAACCATACAAAATGGGTATTGGACCAATTGCTGCAATTCCAAAAGTATTAAAACATGCAGGAATGAAGCTTTCTGATATTGATTTAATCGAATTGAATGAAGCTTTTGCCTCTCAGTCCATTGCTGTGGTTAATGAATTAGGTATTAATCCTGATATTGTAAACGTAAATGGTGGTGCAATTGCACTTGGTCACCCACTTGGTGCTACAGGAGCAAAACTGACTGTACAGGTATTGCATGAATTGCGTAAGCAAAATAAAAAATACGGTATGGTTACCATGTGTATTGGAACAGGACAAGGTGCTGCCGGAATTTATGAATTATTATAAAAACTAATTTAAAATATATAAAATTTAATGTCATGAGTACAAAGATTTTAAAAGGTGGGGAATTTCTAGTGAAAGAAACATTGGCTGAAGATGTTTTTATTCCTGAGGAATTCAATGAGGAGCAACAGATGATGGCACAAACATGTCGTGATTTTGTTGATACACAGGTAATTCCTGTTATTGACCAATTAGATAATCATGATCGGGAATTATTGGCTAAATTAATGAAGGATGCCGGGGAGTTGGGTATTTTGGGTGTTTCCGTACCCGAAGAATATGAAGGTTTTGGACAGAACTTTGTAACCTCTATGCGTACTGCTGAAGAAATGGGTAGTGCTTTTTCTTTTGCTGTAGCTTATTCTGCTCACACAGGTATTGGAACTTTACCTATTCTATATTATGGAACTGAAGAGCAGAAAAAGAAGTATCTTCCTAAACTGGCTTCAGGAGAATATATTGGTGCATATTGTTTAACTGAACCTGATGCAGGATCTGATGCCAATTCAGGTAAGTCTAAGGCGGAATTAACTGCTGATGGAAAACACTATAAAGTAAATGGTGTAAAAATGTGGATTACCAATGGTGGGGTGGCTGATGTCCTTATTGTTTTTGCGAAAATTGCTGATGATAAAAATCTTACTGCTTTTATTATTGATAGTAAAACTGAAGGTGTAGTTATTGGTGCCGATGAAGAAAAAATGGGAATACAAGGTTCTTCAACTACTCAGATCTACTTTAATGATGTGATGGTTCCTGTAGAAAACATGCTGGGTGAAAGAAATGGCGGATTTAAAATTGCATTATATATTCTTAATTTGGGTAGAATTAAGCTGGGTGCTGCAGTTATTGGAGGAGCAAAAGGAATACTTGCAAATTCTATTAATTATGCAAGTGAACGGAAACAGTTTGGAAAAGCAATTTCAAGCTTTACAGCAATTCAGCATAAATTAGCTGAAATGGCTATTCAGATATTTGCAGGCGCTTCCCTTACTTATCGTGTAAGCCAAAATGTTGATGATGAAAAAGAAGAATTAATAGCAGCCGGGATGCAAAAGGATAAAGCTTATATTGAAGCAATCAGGCAATATGCAATTGAAGCATCTATTGCTAAAGTATTTGATTCGGAAGTTCTCGATTTTGTTGCAGATGAGGGTGTTCAAATATATGGTGGTATGGGCTATTCGGCTGAAACACCAGTTGAAAAGGCTTATCGTGATGCCAGGATTAACCGTATTTTTGAAGGTACGAATGAAATTAACCGTATGGTCATTGTTGGTGAAATTTTGAAACGTGCGTTTAAAGGTGAAATTGATTTATTGAATCCTGCTAAAGAAGTTGCAAAAGAGTTGATGGGTATACCTGATTTTGGTAGTTCCAGTATGGATTATTTTGAGGAAAAGAAAAAGTATCTCTTAAATTTTAAGAAAGCAATTTTAATGATATCAGGTGCTGCCTTGCAAAAGTATGGTGCCAAACTAAATGATGAACAAGAATTGCTTTTTAATGCGGCAAATATGCTTATTTATGTTTATGCAGTTGAATCAATGATGCTCAGGGTTGAAAAACTCAGCAAAAAGTACGATGATAAGAAAATTGCCCTGTATAAGGATATGCTTGATGTATTTGTTTACGATACAGCTTTTAAAATAAATAAAGAAGGCCTTGATGGTATTAATGCTTTTGCTGAAGGTGATGAGAAAATGGGAATGCTTATGGGCATAAAACGTTTCACCAAGGTTGAAGGTGTTAATGTGGTGGCTGCACGTAGAAGAATTGCAGCTAAATTAATTGAAGATAATAAGTATAATTTTTAGTAGTTTTAGTTTTAATGCTTGCTGTCCGTTATTTTTGGATGGTTAGTTTAATATTAGTGCGTAATTAGTAATCGGTTATCAGTAATTATACTTTGTGTAAAATTGCTAATTCCCGGTTGCTAATTACTAATTTTCAAATTAAGTATGAATAAAAAAGAAAAGTTATTAAAAGCAGCCCGGAATAATTTTAAGATACGGTTTTTTATGTTGAAAAAATTGCCATTGGCTTTTATTGCAGGCCTAAGAGTTATTCATATTGATGATAAGAAGGCTGCTGTTTCAATTCCATATAAATTTTTAAATCAAAACCCATTTAAGTCAATATATTTTGCTGCTTTAGCTATGGCGGCTGAATTATCAACGGGAATATTGGCACTTACCAGTGTAAAAACGGCATCAAAACCAGTTTCAATGTTAGTTTTTGCAATGAGTGCAAATTTCACAAAAAAGGCAAAAGGTAAAATTGTTTTTTCATGTTATGAAGGGAAAGAGATAGAAGAAACCATTGAAGAAAGTATTCAAACAGGTGAAGGTAAAACCATTACTGTAAGATCAAAAGGTATTGATAAAAAAGGGGCTGAAGTAGCAGAGTTTAAATTCACATGGACATTTAAACCAAAGGCTTGAGAATGTTTAATGATTATTGATTAATGTATAATGCACCTATCATTAATGACCAAATTTCCACATCTCTACATTTTCAATATCTAATATCCTCTTTCTTTCAGTTCTTTAACAATATTTATTATAAAGTGATCGGCATCAAAGCTACTTACCTGCGAAACAAAACGCATACCTACAATATCAAAATGGGACACTCCAAAATCGTCATTACTTGTTGCTACACCCTTGAAATTACCCCATTGGTATGAATCTTTTGATACAATACAATCATTTTTTCCTTCTGCTTTGTCCATTAATTTGTGCTGGATACGAATATGCCAGGCGGGATAATTTTCTGTAACTACACCTCCATAACTTTGATAATATACTATTGGCATATTAGGAACTGATTGGTTAAAGTGTGCCATGTACTCCACAGTTAAATTTTTGCCAGCAAGGAATATATTGGGTTCTTTATCGCCAATAAAACGGGCATATTTTCTTATAAGTTTAACAGACTGATCTACAAAGTTTCTTCTTTCTAAAAATGCAAAAATTGTATCTGCCAGGGCACTACCCCTATGGGGCGTAGCAAGTGTTGTCAGACTGGCAACTTTATCTGCCATACCTAATTTGGTTATCACGTAGCGGGATTCTATCCCCCCTTTTGAATGGGCTATTATATTTACTTTTTCAGAACCTGTTTTTTCAAGAACCTCATTAATTCTCTCTTTTACCTGTAGTGCATTTTCAATATGTGAGTTAAAAGCATCCTGATGCGCCAAATAAACAGTAGCTCCTTGTTTTTCAAGCTTTTTTGGAATTCTAGACCAATATTTAAGAAAGGGGATATCATCACGGTAGGCAATACCATGTACTAATAAAATGGGATATTTTGTATCACAACGGTTACTTGTGATTTCTTTTTGGCTTGTGCATTGCAAAAATGAGAAGAAACTTATAAGTATGAATATGTTTGTTTTGTTTACCACAGAACAAATATACGAAATTGTATTGTTTTGTACCATAGCTCTCTGAGCTGTTCTATTCTCCAAAACAATACAAAAAACCATCCCGGCTTGCAACATAAATACGTTTGTTGTGTACAACAGGGGTTGATTCTATGGTACCAGTTGCTGTGTAATGTGCCAGTAATTTAAAACGCATTTTTTTATCATGTTCAAATAAATAAACACCATTATAGGTAGCTGCTATAATTTTGTTTTGTACAATAATAGGTGTTGAAATTGATGGGCCTGTTTTATATTTAAAAATAAGTTTAGGTTTTGGGTATTTTTTCTTTTTATTTGGTCCCCAAACTTTCAATCCTTTTGCTAGTTTATTGGTATTAATTACATATAAATACTCATCGATAGCCACAAATGCTGAAATATTAGGGATTTTATTTGTTGCAAAAGGTAATTCCTTTGTATGTTCGAAACTATCTAATTCCGCCTTGTATTTATCGTTTACACTTACCGATCCAATTATTCCACCATGCCAAAACACAAAAAACTTATCTTTTACAGGAAAATACCATACTACAGAACTATCAGCCGGTCTGGCCGGGTCTAATTTAAAAACCCCGCCTTTGCCATCAATATACTCTTTTTCAAGTGATACTAATAATCTGTTGTCATTTGTCACAACTGGTGAACCATCCATATCTGCACCGGTAAAAAAGTTCCAGTCCAGTTTTTTTGTATGCATATTATAGCCATATACATGTCCGGAACCCGAGGAAACATATACTCGGTTTTTTAACTTGCTGGGTGATGACTCTGTGACCAGGTTTCCCCTGTGGCGAATTTTGTCTTTTTTCTCATACATGGTATCCTGAAAAAGGACTTTTGGCTGCTTTATACCATCCAACATTTTTGCTTTAGCAGGATCAGGGTCAAATATGGTAAATAAACCGTTTTCTAAACCAATATATGCTGTATCTTCAATAATTAATGCAGATGCATCAACATCACGGCTATAACTATCCATTCTTTTACTATTGTACTGCCATACATCTTTTCCTGAAATGAAAGAAACGGCTCGATAACTTGGCACCACTTTGCTACTTAAAGATTTTCCATTCCCTTTTCTACTACCTTGAAGAATAAGATAACGGTTTGTGATTGTATCAGCATTTGGATTAACCATAAAGGTTCCTGTTCCTTTTATTACATCATCAAATTCATATTGCCAGACTATTTTTCCCGTTTCTGCATTAATTTTCTTTAGATGGTGATCATAGGCTCCCTGAATTAAATAAAGAACAGAATCTTGTTTTATGATAAGCGGTTGTCCGGTCCAACCGGCACCTGACCATTTTTTAAGTTTACTTCCCACCCTGGTTGTCCCTGTTCCTAATTTTATTTTCCAAATAAGTTCTAATTTAGATGGGGCTTCATTACCATAATAGTTTCTTTTTTCATTCCCCAGGAAAGTAGGTATAATGACTTCAATCTTGTTTGCGGTTAATAAAGAGTCTGTTTTACTAATTTCAGGAAGAGTATCAATTGTTTCATTGGAGTTTTCTTTATCCGTATCAACATTGCATGAAAAAAATAGCCAGGCAACAAAGAAAAAAGCCCAAAAAATGGGCTTTGAAATATATTGTTTGTTCACCAAATTGATTTTTAATTAATGCTTATTCAAATATGTGTGTAAATGCTTTAGATGACATTTTAATCATTTCAGCGTATTCTTCATCAGTAAGGTCATTGTGGTAAAAGTTAACCGGATTTACCCATTTACCATTAATCCTAACTTCGTAATGAAGATGTGGACTTGTAGATAAACCAGTACTACCAACATAACCAATAACATCACCACGTTTTACTTTTTGGCCTGGGCGGACGTTCATTTTGCTCATATGACCATATAATGTCAAATAGCCATAACTATGATTTATTCTAACACAGTTTCCGTAACCGCCTGCATAATCTGCACGAACAACTACTCCATCCCCAGCTGCATGAATTTCTGTTCCCCTTGGAGCTGTTAAGTCCACTCCTGTGTGCATTTTTCTATATTTATAAATAGGATGTATCCTGTAGCCAAAGGCAGAGCCAAACCTAGTCAACTCATCTAAAGCAATAGGCTGAATGGCAGGAATGCTGGCAAGCATTTTTTCTTTATTTTTTACTAAACCTATAACTTCATCAAAAGATTTGGACTGGACAACTAATTGTTTGGATAAAATATCAAGTTTTTTTGCCGTATTAGTTAAAACACCTGAGTTTTCAAAACCTTCATAATTCTTGTAACGATTAACACCACCAAAACCAGCTTTTCGTACAGATTCAGGAATAGGTTTTGCCTGAAACATTTTTCTGTAGATGTTGTCATCGTTTTTTTCAATGTCCTTAAGATTTAATCCAGCATCATTTATCTGACGGTTGAGTCGTTCAAAGTCTAACAATAAAACTTGTTTTTCTTCGTCAAGCTGTATTTCAAGTGGTGATTGGAATAATAGTGAAGACACTACGAACAGAAGAACACCGACAATTGTTGAACCTGCAAATTTTGGAAGCCAACTTTTATAAAGTCGTGTTTTTAAATCTAATTTGACCTTCTTGTAAATTAAAGCTTCTTGGTCAAATTGATACTTGTATTTACTCATTACGCATTATTTAAGGGGCATTTTGATATTTTTTCAACGCAAATGTAATAATTAATTTTTATTATGCAAGTAAATTAATGTTTTTTGTTGACAACAATACCATACTTTTTTCATGTATAACAAGAGCGCTATTTGTAAGGGTTTGCAGGGCGTTTGCGCTAAAGTGCTTGTAGTCAGCAGGATACCCCGAAAGTGTTGTGCAGTAAGTCGTGTGGATAATTATTGTTAAACTATATTAAATATCCTTAAATGAAAGCAATCAATAATTAAGCCAAAATAATTTTTATTTTGTAAGATTTTGACAAAATAAATACAATTTACTTTGCAAACTGTTGAAATATTCAACATAAAGTATGGTACAGTTTACATTAGTAGATACTATTTCTTGTGCTAGTTAGATTATAAACGTATTTGCTTTTATAACATAGTTTGGATAGAAAAAAATATCCAGACTTTTTTAATATGGTTTTACTATGCATTTGTATTTTTATAACTTTGTCGCCTCAAATTTAATTGGATTAGATGAAACTTCTATTAGAAAACTTTAATGTTGCACGTGAATTATTAAAAAAATAAATGTTAATGAAACCCTTGAATGTAAGTTTGTGGATGATCCATATGACCATTAAAATTAATAAGAAAAAAGCTGATGAATAAATTACTTTATTATTTTATAAAGGACAGGATAAGTTCGCCTCTACAACAAAAATTAGAAAAAGCACTTATTGTTGTTTGTATTGCTACTACCATTCTGGCTACTACCGGTATTATTATAGGGCTACAAAAGTCGGATATAGATTGGAATATGATATATAATACAATTGCTATAGCCTTTATGCCTTTTGTAACTTTATTTTTGCTTAAAAAATATTCATTTTCACTTGCCGGAAATTTTTTTTCCATTTCCAATCTTATAATTCTGGCATTTTCACCTGCTATATTTATTTTGGCTAAATTACCACAAATCAACTTTGTTCAGGCTTTTTATGTTGTGTTCGCTGTTTTAAGTATCAGTTTTCTGTTTTCTTCGAAAAAGGTACTACTACTAAATGCGGTGTTATCAATGATTGGTTTCATAACATATTATTTTGTTTTAAAGTTTCAATTTGAGAATTTAGAATTAGCAAAAGTGGCTATGGATACTTTTCCATTGAGTATAATCATGTTAACATTAGTGCTGTATTCTGGGAAAAAGTTTTTTGAGGATGCTTTTAAAATTGCTGAAGAAGAAACTCAAAATGCTCAGAAAAATTATGAACGATTGGAAAATATATTTGGTTCCGTAAAGGAAACTTCATTGGTGTTAGAAAACTTATCTGTAGAATTGTCGAGCTCCGCATCTTCTTTAAGTTCTGCCGCTAATCAACAGGCAGCCAGTGTAGAAGAAATATCAAGTACCATTGAAGAAGTGAGTAATTCGATAGATGAAAATGCGGATAATGCTGCGCAGTCTGCAAAAATTTCAAAAAATACTAACCGTTTATTTAAAAAAGGTAACCGTTCACTGGAAAGAGTTTCTTTTGCTACCAAAGATATTCATAAGCGAATTGGCGTTATTGATGAAATTTCCCGCCAAACTAATTTACTGGCACTAAATGCTGCTATTGAAGCTGCGAGGGCAGGAAAAGCGGGTATAGGATTTTCTGTAGTTGCCACAGAAGTTAAAAAACTGGCTGAAACCAGTCAAATTTCTGCAAAGGACATTGTTAGCCTTGTAAATGAAAGTATGAATATTTCAAATCAGGCAAATGAGTACTTTGAAAAGATTGTTGAAGAAATTCAAAAATCATCTAATTATAGTTTAAATATTTCGGATGCTATAACTGAGCAAAAATTTAGTGTAGAACAAATCAACAAGGCCATGACAGAAGTGAACTCAGGTGCTCAGAATGCAGCCTTTGTTTCAGAGAATCTTGCTTCAAATGTTGAGATGTTAAAAGAACATGCTGGAAGATTAAAAAAATTATTAACTAAATGATAAATCGTACTTTCAGAATTTAATGAAAATTTGATAATTTTGAATCCTTTTTAAGGTGAACTTAAGATATTAAATTAGTATAAGATATGACTTCAAACGAATTAAGAAATGCATTTTTAGAATTTTTTAAAAGTAAAACACATAAAATTGTTCCTTCGGCCCCAATGGTGGTAAAGAATGATCCTACCCTGATGTTCACCAATGCAGGTATGAACCAGTTTAAGGATATTTTTTTAGGACAATCACCAATTACAGATAAACGTGTAGCTGATTCTCAAAAATGTCTTAGGGTATCCGGTAAACACAATGATTTAGAAGAGGTTGGCCATGATACTTATCACCATACCATGTTTGAGATGCTTGGTAATTGGTCCTTTGGTGATTATTTTAAGAAGGAGGCAATAGACTGGGCCTGGGAATTTTTAACAGGGGTATTAAATATACCCAAGGATCGCTTTTATGCAACTGTTTTTGAAGGTGACAAAAATGATAATCTTGAACCTGATGATGAAGCAAAAGGATTTTGGTTAAGGCATATAGGTACGGATAAAGTATTATACGGTTCGAAAAAGGATAATTTCTGGGAAATGGGTGAATCCGGCCCATGTGGCCCATGTTCTGAGCTTCATATTGATATACGCTCTGATGAAGAAAGGGCAAAACTGCCTGGTAGTGAATTAGTAAACAAAGACCATCCTTTGGTAATTGAAATCTGGAACCTGGTATTTATTCAGTTTAACAGAAAGGCAGATTCCAGTTTAGAACCGCTACCCCATAAGCATGTGGATACAGGAATGGGCTTTGAACGCCTGGCAATGGTGGTGCAAGGAAAACAGTCAAATTATGATACGGATGTTTTTCAACCCATTATTCAAAAGATTAGTGAAATTTCGGGCTTTGAGTATGGTAAAGATCATAAAAAAGATATAGCCATGCGTGTAATAGCTGATCATCTGCGAACGATTTCGTTTGCCGTTTCCGATGGACAGCTTCCTTCAAATAATAAAGCGGGTTATGTAATTCGTAGAATATTGAGGCGTGCAGTTCGTTACACTTATACATTTTTAAATTTGCAGGAACCATCAATTTATAAACTTTTACCGGTATTGATTGATGTGATGGGAGAAGCTTATCCTGAACTTGAAAAGCAAAAAGATATTATTTCACGGGTAATTAAAGAAGAAGAAATATCCTTTTTAAAGACATTGGAAACAGGCATACGTTTGCTCGATAAGATCATTGATAAGATGAAAACGGCTGAGTATAAGGTAGTAAAGGGAAAAGAAGCTTTTGAGCTTTATGATACATATGGTTTCCCGTTTGACTTAACAGAACTTATATTAAAAGAGCATGATCTGGTTGTCAGCAAGTTGGAGTTTGATGAGGAAATGGCAGAACAAAAGTCCAGGTCACGTACTGCAAGTACAATGGAAACTGACGACTGGGTTATCTTAAGTGATGATGAAACCGAAGAATTTGTGGGTTATGATTACCTGGAAACCAATTTGAAAATTACCCGTTACAGAAAAGTAAAAACAAAGGGTAAAGAGTTATATCAGCTAATGTTTAACCTGACACCTTTTTATGCTGAAGGTGGTGGACAGCTTGGTGATAAAGGCTATATTGAGAGCAGTGATGAGAAAATTGAAATTATAGATACCAAAAAGGAACACAACCAAATAATCCATTTTGCCAAAAAGTTACCAATTGTGCCTGAGAGTAATTTTAAAGCGGTAGTAAGCAAATCAAAAAGGAAGTACACTGAGGCAAACCATTCGGCCACACACCTATTGCATTCTGCATTAAGAAAAGTACTGGGTGAGCATGTTGAACAAAAAGGTTCATTGGTTGATGATAAGCATTTACGTTTCGATTTTTCCCATTTTAAAAAGATGGAAAAAGAAGAAATTCAAAATGTGGAATTGATGGTGAATGACTTAATCAGGCAAAACATTTCATTGGATGAAAAACGAAGCATTCCTATTCAAAAAGCTAATGAAATGGGTGCAATGTCCTTGTTTGGTGAAAAATATGGCGATGTGGTAAGGGTTATAAAATTTGGCGATTCAGTTGAATTATGTGGTGGCACCCATGTTCAGGCAACTGGTGAAATAGGCCATTTTATGATTACTTCAGAAGCTGCAATTGCTGCGGGTATTCGACGAATTGAAGCGGTGACCTCCATAAATTCAGAAAAACATATTAATAATGAATTGAAAACACTCGATGGTATAAAATCATTATTCAAAAACCAGAAAAATTTGCAACAATCTGTTCAATCATTAATTGATGAAAATAGTAAATTGAATAAGCAAATAGAAGGTTTCCAAAAAGAAAAAGCAAAAGGATTAAAATCTGAACTGCTAAAGCAATCAAAGGAAATAAATGGAATAAATGTGATTGCAGAGCAAATTGAAGTTGATTCAGCTCAAAGCATAAAAGATATTGCATTCCAGTTAAAAGGTGAAATGGACAATTTATTTTTAGTTTTGGGTAGCAAAATTAATGATAAAGCAAACATTGCCGTGATGATTTCTGATAATTTAGTACAAGAAAAAGACCTACATGCCGGAAAAATTATTAAAGAAATTTCAAAAGAAATTCAAGGTGGTGGTGGTGGCCAGGCATTTTTTGCCACTGCAGGCGGTAAAAAACCTGAAGGTATTAAAAATGCAGTTGAAAAGGCTATTGAATTTGTGAGGAAGTAAATAGATTTTTCTTTTATTAATCGTTCATAACGGTTAATTACGGATAAGCATGTTATAATTGATGGTTTAGCATTTTTTTAACATTTATTGCAATAAAAGCAATAGTGTTCTACAGGTGTCGAATTGGCTTTAATTAGAGGCCTATGGATAATTTGGATGTTTAGCGTATGGATTGTAATTCGTGTAAAATTTTAAATTATCCGATGT
>JBDLJL010000042.1:0-35014 GCA_039714415.1 Bacteroidota bacterium | reverse complement strand
ATCAGTAGTAGGGACGTTTGCAATAACAGAAGTAGAACCTGCCGGGATAGTAACGGTAACATTTGTTGCTGTATAATCCGTTCCGCCTGTTGCTGTCCCGTCAGTTAAATCTAAAGTAACGGTAATATCTTCTGAACTCGGGTTTGAAAGGTTTACCGTAAATTGAACATTGTTGCCTTCCGTTGCCGAAGCATCGTTTATTGTAATTAGCGGTGCATTGTCATCGTCAATAATAGTAATTGTTTCCTGTTGTATCCCGTCTTCTGTTGCATTGGTCACAGCTGTTATATCAGCAATAATATCTTCATTGGTTTCATAAATAACATCATTTGTTCCGGTAATTGTTATGCTACCAGTAGTATTTCCAGCTAATATGGTTATT
This sequence comes from Bacteroidota bacterium, assembly GCA_039714415.1. Classification (GTDB taxonomy): domain Bacteria; phylum Bacteroidota; class Bacteroidia; order Bacteroidales; family NBLH01; genus NBLH01. The sequence goes on along the minus strand of JBDLJL010000042.1, from coordinate 34,632 downwards.
ATTGCTGTACCTGTGTAATCAGTACCATTGGTAGCAGTTCCGGTATAAGTAATAGTTACATCTACATCAGTTGTGGTTGCATTATTCAATGTAGCTATTAGATTGGAAGATCCACCATTTTCAGCTATTGTTGAACTGCTAACTGATAGACTTACTAAAGGCGCAGCTTCATTATCCGTAATATTAGCTGTTGCTGTAGACGTTGTAATATTAATATCATTACTGCTCGCATTACTTATTTGAGCAATAACTGTTTCTGTATGTTCAAAAATAGCATCATCAAGTACCGGAATAGTAATTGTACCTGTTGAAGCTCCATCAGCTACCGAAATTTGAGCGGCTGCTGCAACTGCCGTATAATCTGTTCCACTTGTAGCTGTACCAGTTATTAAATCATCAAAATCGAAAGTAATAGCCGAGCCGGTATTATTGGTCGAGCTTAAAGTTATGGTATAAACAATATCGGTTGGGATAGTTTCATTACCATGTGTTGTTACGTTTAGTACAGCGTTAATAGTAGCATCCGTAATATTTACAGTTATCGTGGCATCATCTGTATCTGTTCCATCGTCTGCCCTAACAACTAAACTATATGAGCTTGTAGTCTCGTAATCAAGGTTTGTATTATCAGTAACCGTAATTTGGCCGGTACTTGCATTAATTGAAAAGATACCATCCCCATTACCAGAAACAATACTATAAGTCAAAGCATCACTATCTGCATCGGTATCGTTGCCGGTTCCATCTTCGTTTACATCATAAACAGAAGTGCTATTAGCTGAATTTTCATTAATGCTAACCGTTGCATCAACAATAACCGGGGGAGTATTACTTCCAACTGTTACAGTTGGTTCTGAAGTAAGAGTTACACATGATCCTCCTTCATCAACATAAACGTAATAGGTCGTAATTGCTGTAATGGCTCCCGTTGAAAAATCAAGTATTCCACCATTACCTAATGAACTGGCGATCTCTGTATTTGTTCCTCTATCATATAGATAATAGGTATAGCCTGCATTAGTTGAATTAGAAACATCCCCAACAGAAATAGTTGACGAACCACCACTGCTTATAGATGTCGGATTAGCCGATACAGGAAAAGAAGTAGCTGTTGTACCGCCACCTTCAAGAACTTCCACAAATGGAGTACTTGTACAACTATTAGCGGTATTAGTTAATGTAATATCAGTATATTCCCCGTTACTTAAACCTGTTATTATATAAGTTCCATTCGCTTCACTGGAGATAGTTGATATAACCGGTGCTTCACCATTTCTAACATAACTCAATTCATAAGTGGCACTCTCACCCAAACTTGATATTGAAATTGTACCATCAGAAGCTATGCATGTCGCAGGAGTACTTGCACTTTCTATTAAGCTCATGTGTGGGTTCAGGTCAATTGAAAGAGTATTTGTTGAACTTGTAGAACAATCAATACCCGGGTTGAGTTTTTCTGCCCTGATACCAATTATGGCAGGATCAGGTGTTGTAGGTAATGGGAGTGTTGCTAAAGTAAGGTTTGTTGTCCCTCCACTGTATTGCGAATATCCAAGGTCGTTTCCGCTATCATCAACCAAAGTATATATATAACCTGATTCAACACCACTAATTTCAAGAGGTATTGAAGTGTTTGTTATATCATCACATGTTTGTGTATAAGGAGACAAAGCTGTTGCACCTGGAATGGATGAACATTGTACTATTTTATTATCTGTAGATAAATTGCTTTCGCAACCACCAAATGATTGGGTAGTCTGTATTTTACCTCCTTCGTATAATTCACCGACAGGAATCGGGTTTAATGTCCATGTTCCGCCACTTATAGCTGCATCAGCAAGAAAAATCTCATCAATATAAACTTTAACTATTGTTGCTGTTGGGTCGCAAGTACCTGCCAGAGAAGTTGAACCTTCATAAACATCATTACCAACTGTACCATCTACAGTTGTTATACTTAATCCTGTGTTGACAGGAATTGCATTTATTGTAATCTGGTTAGAAAGCACGCTTTCCGATTGGCAATGATTATCATCGGTTGTTGTTACCTGAACATTATCGCCGGCTGCTAACAAAAGCCCTGAAATTGTCCAGTTACCGTCTGTATCAACGGTTGCAGTTTGGCTTTCTGCCGTACCGGAACCATTTATATAAACCTGAATAGTAGCATTGTGATTTGGTGTTGTTCCGTCTGATTCAAACGAGGTTCCGTAAATATAAGTAGTTGAACCGCAAAAGCCGGGGTCGGTGATAGTTGGGGCATTTGCAGCTTCCGTTATTGTTATTGCAGGGGTTGAATGAGCAGAGGAACATCCATCAGGATAATTGGCTGTTGCTGTTATTTCCTGGCATAAATAAGCTGATAAGTCTAAGCCTGTAGCTGTCCATGCACCGGTGGAAGCATCGGCAGTTGTAGTAGCAAAACCTGTACCTCCGGCATATAAAGTAATTTCAATATTTCCACCGGAAACATCAGATGTTCCGCTTATTGTTGTTGTTGAAGTAAAAATGCTTCCTGTCGTTATTGTTGGTGTTGGTGCTATGCCTAATTTACTACATCCCGCTGCAGTATTACAACTTCCTGAGGTGGAAGCACATGAGCCATTTGTATTATCTTCCAGAGTGAAAGTAATCGTCCCACAAGGAACTTTTTCACCTCCGTTTACCATATCAAAAGTCCATTCAGCATAAGTCCCTTCATCAGTAGGTGCTGTTACCATCCCCATATCTGCTTCTGACCCTGTAGTAGTTGTTATATTTACTCCATTAGCATATACGATAATAGTTGCAGCTTGTGCCGCCGCAAAGTCAAATGAGCCAGAATAAGAAACCTGAATAGGTGCTTCACCGCTTGAAGATACTATTATTGTTCCTGTAGGCGACATACCGGTACATGTAACTGCATCAATAGTAACTGACGTACAAATGTTCATCGATTCTGATTCTCCAGTCACTTGGGCGGTGGCTGCATAAACTTCTCCCGAAAGTGCAGAGAAAGTAGAAGTAGTCCAGTCGCCGTTAGCATCAGCCGTAGCAGTGGCTATTACTGTTGAATAATCAGGGTCTCTGTATATTGTAATTGCAGCATTTGCTTCTGAAATACCGGAAAGTGAAATTGTGCCTTCGCCATAGTCTCCAAGAATTGTAGGGCAATCTGTTCTTTCAGCTGGGAAACCTGTTGTATTATCAGGTGAGGTTGGAACTTGTCCGTCAATAAGATCAGTAAATAAACATTCTAAACAACCTGCATAAGCATTATCATCAACACCGCCAACATCAGATAAAGAACCACAAAATGTATAACTATTTGATGTATTTGTAGTAGCTGCCATGCGTAGGGGAGTACTAGCATCAACAGTAATTCCTGTAAGTGATAAATCACTTACAGGAATATAAAAATCATAAAAGAAATCTAAGTCCCCATCGTCCTGAATTCCGGAAATGGATTTTTGGTGATTTGTACCTCCTACATACGAATGTAAAATAGGTGGTGTACAATCAGGTGTAGCTGTATTTATGTCGTAAACAAAAACATCTTGTTTATTCTGCAATACAATCGCTACCTCAAAACCGGGGTTTTCACTGCTGTATTCCGGGTCATTGCCATCACCAAACAGACCGTCTGTATCAATTAAAACAGTATATCCTTTTGAGTTAGGACGGTAATCTGCCAGCCTAAATCTAAAAATCAAATTTGTGCCATCATACCTGTAATATGTAGCACTTCCATCATCGGTAATTGAAAAATCAGTAAAACCTTCATCAGGTCCACTTCTTATATCCCGCAAAACTTCACCACTGCCAATAGTAGGGAAATTGTGCCAGTCGGAAGTATTCTCGAATTCAGGCACATCGTTTCCAGGAGTACCTTCAACTGCAGAAGTAAATCCTAATGGTGAAACGGAAATATATCCATCTTCATTGGGATCCAAAACACTTATTCCGGCTATATTAGTCGCCGGTTCGTAAATTAAGCCCTTGGTTTGTGCAATTGTCTTTTGATTTATAAATAACACCAAAAAGATAATAAAGATCAATTTAGCTAAATCTGATTTTGGGGTGATTGTAATTTTTAGCATATTAAAATATGATTAGGTAATTACTACTTTTGTTATTGTACTAACATAATTGAGACTGATTTGAAAATATTTATTATCAAACTTCTTTATCGATATTATTTTCTTTGGTTAAAACATCACTATCATTGATTTCAGAATTGATAATCTTTTTCAAAATTTTTTCAAGTGCTTCGTTTTGCTCTATATATGACTCAATAATTTCTTCAGTTGATTTATCTACTTGATTTTCTTTTTCAGACATATAAATAATTTTTCTTGCAAAGGAAAGGATATTATTAATTGCTTCAATAAAGTTTGGGGTAACAAAAGGATAACAGAGGGGGTTAACAAAAGGTTAACATTTTATTGTTTATTTGATCATTATAGCATTTTGGAACAGGTCATTAGTATATTAGAAGTTAGTCATTCATTGTCATTAGGTTTTCATTATTTGTTTTTCCCTGTGCCCTTATGTGGTTTATTTCCGGTCATTAGGTTGTTTAATATTTGGAAAAAAAAGCTTGCAGGCTTTCATTTGCATCAAGCCTAAGTTTTTTCCTTAACCGTGAGCGGGAAACTTTAACGCTTTCAGGTGTAATATACAAAATAGAAGCAATGTCTTTTGTATTTAAACCAAGTTTGAGAAATGCACTTAATTTTATTTCTGCGGATGTAAGATCGGCGAATTCATCTAGCAAATTTTTGTAAAATTCATCATGGACATCATTAAAAGCAATTTCAAACCGTTTCCAGCTATCTGTTTTAATTTTCTCGTCAATACTTGTGGATATTTCCTCGACCATATCAAGGGCAATATTATTTTTAGGGTCTATTTTGTCAGACAACTCTTTTAAGTTACGGGTAATCTGAACATTAAATTCATTATTGCGCATTAAAAACAATGTGTTCTCAACTAGTTCCTGGTTTTTTTGCTCTAATAGTTTTTTGTTGTTTTCCGCTAAGTTAAGAGCAGAACGGGTACGTGCAACAAGCTCCACTTCATCAACAGGTTTGCGTATATAATCAGCAGCACCAGCTTCTAAAGCGGTTTGAAGGTGCTTCACAGTTGTCATTACACCTGTGGCCATAATAACAGGTATTCCTTTTAAATCTTTATCCTTTTTTAGTTTCTTTATTAAATCAACACCATTCATATTTGGCATATCCCAATCTGAAATAATTATATCAGGTTTTGTTTTTCTGGCTATTAAAAATGCCAATTCACCATCAGTAGCCTGATAAAGGACATAGTTTAGTTCGTATTTTTCGAAAATTAAAATAATAATTTGTATATTTTCAACTAAATCATCAACTATTAAAATCTTTTTTTTCATTTTTTCATTTTTTGTCGACTAAACCCATAAGCAAAAAATTCACTTTATTGACTGTACCTAATTAAACATCTGCAATCATTATCAGCTTTTGAAATAAACTAGTATTGTAATTTGCAACACATTCATTCATCAATCTTACCCATGACTTTAAGTTTTCAGTTTTAGGATTTATTTGGTTAATAAGCCCTTTTATGGATGAAATTTCATATAACTCTGTATTTTTTAATTCTTGTACAATTTTCTGAATGATTCTTTTTTCGTTAATCTCTAATCTTAGATTATTAATAATTTCAGATGTAGTTACTGTTGCATGTTTATCAATATGTTCAATAATTTTAAGTGTAATGATAAAACTTGTACCAATATTTGGTTTGGATTTTACTTGTATTTCCCCATAAAGAGCTTCTACAGCATTTTTTACAAAGAATAATCCTATTCCTGTAGAACTTAATCTTTCCTTATTTACATAATAATCGTGTTCATAAAGATCAAAGATTTTGCCTATTTTTTCCTTCTTAATTCCAATGCCGGTATCTTTTACATCAATAACAACTAAATCATTATTTTTCATTATTGAAACTGTAATTTTTCCACCCGATGGAGTATATTTAACAGCATTTGTAAATAAGTTTATAAAAATACGTTTTAGGGTTTCATTTTCAGCTAAAACTTTGTAATTAGCAGCCATTTCTGTTTTAAATGAAACCCCTTTATTCTGAAATAGAAAATCAGTGCTTTCATAAGCATTTTGAATAATTTCCTGTAAATTAACAGCAGAAGTTTGTATGGTTAAACCTGTTTGTTCAATTTTTGAAACGCTTAAAATATTTTCAACCAAATTGAGCATATATTGCGATGACTCATATAACTGATGTTCTGATTTTGTAGTTCTTTTTTTACTTGATGATATTATCCTGTTCAACGGGTTTTTAAGGTCATGAACAATAATTTGTGTATTCAGTTCTTTTAGCTTTGTCAAATCTGTTAATTCATTGTTGATTTTTTCAATTTCTTCTTTTTGTTGTTTTAGCAAATAATTTTTAGTGTCAATCTCTTTGTATTTTTCAGTTAGTTTACTGTTTTTTTCTTTTAGCCTGGTTCTAATTCTTAATACAAAAATAGTAATGACTAGTAGTAGGAGAATAATAATGGATAATCCATATTTTTGAATTTTATCCTGCTTAATAATTACATTACTTTGATTTATTAACTCCTGCTGTTTTAATAATAATAACTCTTTTTTTTCCGTTTCATATTTAGTTTGCATTTCGGCAAACTGTTTACTGCTTTTTTCATTGAAAATACTGTCTTGCAATATACTTGCTTTTTTATAGTATATAAGCGCATTGTTTGATGATCCGGAAATTTCTGCAAGTTTTGACAGAAGAAAGTAATTGTCCTTTGATATTCTCTGATAATTCTGATTCATAGAAATTTGCAAACTTTCATTTGCGGCTTCATTTGCCAAATTATATTTTTTGCTTTCAAAATAAACATTCGCCAAAGAGTATAAGCCCAAAGCCAAATGATGTTTATTATTAATTTCACGAGCAGTTTTTACTGATAATTTATAATAGGATATTGCTTTCCCTAAATTGTTCATTCCTAAATAGCTATCACCCATATTACAGTATGAAAAAGCGACACCTATTTTTTTTGAAATCTTTTTATAATTTATTAGCGCACTATCAAAGTTCAATAAAGCTTTTTTGTATTCATTATTTAGTAAATAAATTTTCCCTATATTACTATATGAATAGGCTAAACCATAAAAATATTTTTCTTCCATAGATACTTTTAGTCCTTCCATATAAGTTTCAAAAGCTTTATCATTTTTTCCCCATTCACGATAAATTAAACCAATGTTATTAATAATTAAAGCATATTTTCTATTACTATTAGTTTTTAAGGCAATTTTTAAGGCTCTTTCAAAATACTCTAATGCCATACTATAATTACCATATCCCCAATATATTGATCCCAGGCTATTTAATGAGGCTAAAATTGATTGAATATTATTAGTCTTTTCACTCAATGCCAAGGATATAAGATAATGTATTTCAGAATCTTTTAATTTGCCCATACGCCAGTTCATTACAGCAACAGCTAACTCACTTTGAATTATTTCTGAGGTGTCCTTTCTTGCTTTTCTAATTTTTAATGATTTTTTATGATAATCTAAAGATTTTTGAAAATTATCCAGGCGATAATAAATCCTGCCTAAGTCGTAATTAATAGATGCCACCTCAATATTGTTCTCATTTTTTTTAAAAATAGATATGGCTGATTCATAGTAAGGAACAGCTTCGGCATTTCTATTATAAGTTTGAAGAAGTGTACCCATGTTTTTTTTAGCAGTGCCTTGAATATCCAGCATAGCAATATTTTCAGATATTAACAAGGCACTATCTGCATAAATAAACTTAAGTAATGAATCTTCTTTTGCCAGTTTATTACTAAGCTTAATAAAAAGCTCAACCCTAAAGGAATTTTGTTTTGTTGTGTTTAACGTATTTGTCAAACTATCAATTTGAAAGTTTTGTGATTTTACCGTAAAAGGTAATAATAGAATTGTGAATAATAATACTTTTTTCATTTTAAATTTGGTAAGCAATAAGTTTTGAAGTCTTAAATGTACACTTTTGTACTTTATTGACCATACTTTTACTTGCATTTATTCAAATATTTGATAAAAATGAAAAAGATTAAATCGTTGAAATTTACATTTTGATAATTTAAAATTCTGTTCTTCGGTTTTGTTGATGTTCTTCCTAAGAACAAAGGACGCCATTTTTACATTTGTTTATTAATTTATTTTAGCCATATCCTTTTCCATAAATCCTTTCTGGATTAGATATTCTTTCTTTTAATATATGCTATTGTCTGAATAGGAGGCTGTTACATTAATTAACCCATAGGATTTTGTTTATAAAATGATTTAAGTAAAACTGAATATGTATAGCTGGGTTTATTTTCAAGAGATAATCTTACATAATTTTACTTCTTTGTAAAAGATTGTGTATTTTCGCATTATATAAACTATATTTTTACTGATAAATAATATCTGGTTTTTTTATGCAAAAAGGTAAATTTCACCAAATGAAAACATTTTTGCTTAGATTTATATCTGTTTTAGTCTTAGTCATGTGGTTTGTTCCTGTTGTAGCACAGGAATTGAAAATTGACAGCTTGAAAAACCTATTATCTAAAGTAGAGAAAGAAGAAAAAGTTAATGTTTTAACAGAACTATCCTTAGAATTTTTCCATGACAGTTTGGAAAAACAACAGAAATATGCTAACCAGGCATTGGAAATAGCTAGAACATTAAATTATTTAAAGGGTGAAGGAAAAGCATTTTACAGTTTGTCCTTGTATTATCTGGGTAAGAGGGATTATATCAATGCCGAAGAAAATATAAAAAATGCTTTAGAAATCCTATTGTTACATGGCGATTCTATGGATATATCAAATTCTTATCGTATTTATGGGTATATTTCTACTGATATTTCTAATTACGGTGATGCGCTCGATTATTTAAAAAAATCGATTTCTTATTTGCATAATGATAGTCTCAGAATTCGCCATATTGTTCTTGTAAACATTGGAATTGTTCAATTTAATCTAAGCAATTATAATGCATCATTAAAAATTTTGTTAATTGTATTAAAATATCATGAAAAAAATAACAATATAAGTCAATTAGGGCATATATATAGTTTAATTAGCGGAATTTACATTGAGACAGGAGAAAAAGATCTTGGTCTGGAGTATTTAAAAAAAGCATGGGCCATTGGAATAGAAGAAAATGATGATTATACTATAGGCGAAGCTCTACTTTCTATAGGTAGTTTTCACAAAGAAGAAAATCAACTTGATTCTGCGCTTCATTATTTATACATTGCTATAGAGCATGCGATTAAAGATGATCATAAATTAATGATTTCTGATACTTATACTGAGATTGGGGAGAGTTATATACTATTAAAAAATTATGATTCAGCTGAATTTTATTTTAATAAGGTACTTGAAGTCGCTGAAGAAGTTCATGACAAATGGGCTATTGTTTATGGAAATATTGGGCTTGCAAAAGTTTATAAAAGCAGACATGATTATAATAAAGCTTTGTTTTACTTAAATAAAGTGAAACCTACAGCAGAAGAAATTAAGTCAAAGGACATGCTTAAAGACTTTTATGAAATTTTTTCAGAGGTTTATGCGCAGTCTGGTAAATATAAAGATGCATATAGATTTCAACTTTTATATAAAAATATAAGTGATAGTTTGCATGATGAGGAAACAACTAAGCAGTTGGCTAATTTGAAAGTTAATTATGAAACTGAAAAAAAAGAACAGGAGAATAAAAGATTAATTGTAGAAAATGTGCTTAATGAACGTACCATTGCAAATCAAAAATCTATAGGGGCAGGAATAATTGTCATTTTGTTGTTAGCAATTGTATTAGCCTTGGTATTTTTTAATACTAAGGAAAAAATTCGTTCAGCTAATTTTCTTTTGAAAGAAAGGAATCAGGAAATTCAAAACCAAAACGAAGAAATTACTGTTCAGGCCGAAGAATTATCTGTGGCCTATACAAAACTTAAGGAGTTAGATGAGTTTAAGCAAGGACTAACAAATATGATTGTTCATGATTTAAAAAACCCATTAAATATTATTTTGAACCTTTCGGAAAAACAACTTGTGAAAGAAGCAGGAAGTAAAATGCTTAACTTGATTACTAATATTTTGGGTGTTTCAAAGTTTGAAGAAGCTAAAATGAACGTAAATAGTGAAATTTTTGAGCTTAATAAAGCAATTAAATTATCAGTTGAAAAAACAAGTTTTGTTGCAAGTATTTCCAAAATTGAAATAATTAATGAAGCAGATGATCATTTAAAAGTGGAGGCAGATAATGATCTAACAGAGAGAATCTTTATCAATTTGCTAACCAATGCAATTAAGTTCTCACCAAGAAATGCTAAGATTTATATAAGTGCAAAAGAAATTTTAGATAATAAGTATGTAAAAGTTTTTATTAAAGATTCAGGGAGCGGTATACCTGAGGAATATATTGACACAATATTTGAAAAGTTTGCACAAGTAACTGCAATAGATTCAGAGAGTATGCGATCAACGGGATTAGGATTAACTTTCTGCAAATTGGCTGTCGAAGCTCATGGTGGAAAAATTGGTGTAGAAAGTGAATTGAAAAAAGGATCTACTTTCTGGTTTACTTTACCAAAGGGATAATGTTGAATTGTTTGTACAATTAGACAAAGTAATATCAATAACAACAGGTAAAAAAAACCGCAAATCAAATGAAATGCGGTTTTATACTTCGACAAGCTCAGCATACACTTCGACAAGTGATACAGTGAGTTTGTCGAACTGCTCAGTATTAAAATAAATTGTAATTAATGATTACAGATCCATTAATTTTTTTAATTCAGCTTCATTATCCTTAAGTTTATCTTTTAATTCCTTCTTAATAGCATCACGCGACTGATAGTCCACTTGATATAAATCATAGAACAACATAACCTGAACTTCAACAGTACCCGGGGTTAATTGTTGACGATTATTCTTTTTTAATTCTTTTCTTGGAATTTTAGTCCGGTAAAGAACTACAGTTGGTTTAATTTGGGTTAAAGTTGCTGAAGTGATACTTTTTGCTGACATAACAATGCTTTGTTCAGTTTCCGCATCAACACCAGATAGTTGTGCATTTGCAATGTTGGATGTTGTTAAAGCAGCAACATGTGTTTTTAACTGACCCGCCAGTTCAACCTTTGCCAATTCCATAGCTTGCATTTTACCTGCAGATTTTGTTTTTGAAACACCATTTCCAGTCGACCAAATATAAGCATTGGTTTCAGACATATCATTGTTCAACTTCATTTCATATTGTTTCATCCAGGAATCTTCAAGCATTTTATCCAATGGTTTATCACCGGGAAATATTCTCCAACCTTCTTTCTTTTCAAGTCTTTTAGCTTCTTTTCTAGCTTTTTTTAGTGCTTTTTCTTTAATTTTTTTCCTTAATTCTTTTCTTTCTTTATTAAGCTGTCTACGGGTTTTAATCTGACCAAAACTCTCTGTTGGCATAACCGTAAACAGCAAGAAAAGTGCAGATAAAATAAATAATGCTTTTTTCATGATTAAATTGATTTAAATTAATATCTACTTTCTAATTTTAAACTATATAGTAATGTAAAAATAACGATTTTCCAAGATATAACGTATAAATGCAATAAATTCTTTTTAGTAAACTCACTATATAGAAGTCATTAGATAACTGGTCATTAAATAATTACATGCGAGAGAATGACCAATGACTAATTTTTTAGCCTGAGCTGCGCCGAAGGGCTAATGACTTTGTGTAACAGTTCTAATTTGCGAATGGCAAATCCCTCACCATTAGGCAATAAACTCTTGTATTATTCTAAAAATAATGTTTTATGTAAGTTCAAAATTTAACATAAAAAAAACCGCAAATCAAATGAAATGCGGCTTTATACTTCGACAAGCTCAGCATACACTTCGACAAGTGATACCGTGAGTTTGTCGAACTGCTCAGCATACGAATAATTTGTTAATTATAAATCCATTAATTTCTTTAACTCAGCTTCATTATCCTTAAGTTTATCTTTTAATTCTTGCTTAATTGCTTCACGCGACTGATAGTCAGCCTGTAATAAATCGTAAAATAACATTACCTGAACTTCAACAGTACCTGGGGTTAATTGTTGACGGTTGTTCAGCTTTAGTTCTTTTCTAGGAATTTTAGTCCGGTAAAGAACTACAGTTGGTTTAATCTGTGTTAATGTTGCTGAAGTAATACTTTTAGCTGACATAACAATGCTTTGTTCTGTTTCCGCATCAACACCTGAAAGTTGTGCATTTGCTATATTAGCAGTTGTTAAAGCTGCTACATGTGTTTTTAATTGGCCGGCCAATTCAATCTTTGCCAATTCTATTGCCTGCATTTTACCTGCAGATTTTGTTTTTGAAACACCATTTCCTGTAGACCAAATATAAGCATTGGTTTCAGACATGTCATTGTTTAATTTCATTTCATATTGTTTCATCCAGGAATCTTGGAGCATTTTGTCCAATGGCCTATCACCGGGAAATACTCTCCATCCTTCTTCTTTTTCAAGTCTTTTAGCTTCTTTTCTAGCTTTTTTTAGTGCTTTTTCTTTAATTTTTTTTCTTAATTCTTTTCTTTCTTTATTAAGTTGTCTACGTGTTTTAATCTGACCAAAACTCTCTGTTGGCATAACCGTAAACAGCAAAAAAAGTGCAGATAAAATTAATAATGCTTTTTTCATGATTAAATTGATTTAAATTAATATTTACTTTCTATTTTTTTAATTAATATGTTACTGTAATATTAACGCTTTTATACGACAATAGGTATAAATGTAAAGAATTCTTTGAGTAACTTTCATTTTATATTGATTAGTAATTAGTAATTTGTGATTAGTTACCATTTACCAATTCGTCTCTACATTTTGGCCATAAAATTTAGACCTTTTAGTTTCACCGGTATTTTTTGATTTTATGAATATAGTACCATCAATGGATGATTTATTTTTTGAACTTGTTTTTTTCTTATCAACTTGTTGATTAATGTTTAAGCTCAAATTATGTGTTCCTTTGCCCGAAAACTCCTGATTAATATTTGAAACAGTTACTGGTGGCAGGTTTTTCCACTTTAGAATAACTTTATCAACAATAAAAGTAGCATCATATTTAGAAGCCAGTATAATATCACATTTAAAGTTATTTACATTATCAATATCCGAATCACCTGCTTTCATAATTATATCACCACGAACAACAGCACTAACTTTATCTGCTGTAATATCAAAATAAAAAGTTTTTTCAACTTTTGCATTACCGAATTTATATTTGACAGTAATTTGGTTTTCTTCATCTTCCATGCAATATTCATAGGTATATTTTATAATTTGCTCATAGCCTTTGCTTGTTTTTGAAGTAACCTGAACACATTCCGAGTTTTTATACTTTGGTTTTTTAGAAGAGCTATAAAATTTTTCACCTATTTTAAACGCGTATGTTAATGTTCCCAGGGTATTTTCAATAGGTACCAGTTCAATTGATTTTAACATTTCCTTTAAACGGGAAATACCAATTTTAGTTTTTTGCTTTCTTTGCATATCAATAAAATAGTCTGACAAATGTTGCAATTCTTTAATATTTGTATAAATCTCATCAATAGACTCAATTTTATCAATATTATCAACAATTTTATTTAATTTGCTTGTCATCTCCTGATCTTTTTTATTGAATTCCCTGATCAGTTTTTGTAATTCAGCCTCTGAGTATGGATATTTTACATGATAAGCAACCGTAATTTCTTTAGTTTTCTTATCCTGTATTTTTTCCCAATAAAAATCATCCACTTTAGTTAAAGATATACCTTTTAATGAAGGAATATCAGCTGTTTCAACTGTAGACTTATTTTTAAATTTTTCAATTGTATTAATAACATTATTTTTATTAATATTTTCAATAGTCATTTCACTTTCTGATTTCACATATATCGCCACTGAATTAACAATTTCATTCTGAATTTCAGTTACAACATTATCCTTTGCTTCATCAATGGTTTTTCCTCTTCCAGTGGTGATAATAAAATTCTTTTGTGTACTATGTACCCAGTCAGGTCTTTTTCTTTTGCTTTTGTCAATAACCTTTTCTTGTGAAAAGCTATTTAAAAAAGAGATAGAAAAAAGAGCCACAAGGAATATCTTTAATACATATTTATAACTCATCTGTTTATTTTTTAATTATTATTTACAAGGTTCTGGTTTCTAGATACTGGTTAATTTATACAAATTGCTAAAGTTTAGTACAAAACAACCAGTAACGAGCCGATTATAGTTGACAGAATTAACATTAAATAAGTTTTACTTATTAGACAAACTCTAATTAATTTTCAACAAAATCTAAATCATATTCTTCTTGTGTCTGACTTTGATTATATTCGTGCCCAACCTGCTTGTATGCAGATACTTTTTCTTCACGCGTGGCAGGCGCTGTTGACTGTAAAACAAATTCTTCAGTTGAAGTTTGCTCAATCCCCTCTTCTTCATTTACAGAAGCCTGCTTGCTATTTACCTGTTTTGCCAAATCAACTGCATCATCATAACAATCTGTTCCCGGTAGTATCTTATTTAAATATTTTTTTGCATCCTCAATATTATTATTCTCTAAAGCTGTTTTGGCAGCAGTAATGTCTTCCTTACAGGTTTCGCCAATCATTTTATTATAGATTGGTTCAATGGCATCCATAGCTTTAAAATAACACTCCTGACAAACTTCAGGTACCGTTATTAATTTATGAATAGCTTCTTCATACTTATCCTGCTTTTCCAGTGTTTGAGCTTCTTTAATGATCACATCACATTGTGTATTATAGTACTCAATAATTTTATTTTTCCCTTTTTTAACAAAGCTCCTGACTTTTGAAGATTTTGGGTTAATGCGCTTAATTCCCTGAATATATGCTTTTGTATCAGATTTGCCCACACCTTTAGCACTTATTGTAACTGAGCTGAAAGTTGTTTTATTCACATAATCAATAATATACATGGTAATTTCCATATTCATTGCAACCATTGGTGGTGCAGTAGAAGTAATATCTTTCGATACAACATCTACGGTAGCGGTAATAATAAATTGTGGTTGAATAGCGACACCACCCAAACCATTTTTACTGGCAACTTGTTGTAACCTGCTTTGTAGTAATTTTACCGCTTGATGAGGCATGTCTGTAACATTTTTAGGTACAACAGGGGTTAAGGTAATCCGACCATAGTCATCAATGGTTCCTAGGTCATTTTGTGCAAAGCTTGGAATACTAAGCAACAAAATGGATATTAAAATAATTAGTTTATTCTTCATCTTTATATATTTTATTTAATAATATTATATGTTTATTTTTTAAGTTTAATATTCACCGAAAAGGTACAAAATTGACATAAAAATTAATGCTTAGCGTCTTTGTGTCTCAGCGGTTTTTGATGTTATTTTTCACCAAGTATCAACCAGGCTTCACCTAAACCACGCATATATAGTTTTGATTCGATTTCAGTTTCACCATTTTTAAGGTATTTTCGAAGTCCGTTTACAAACCTGCGTGTATCCATTGCACGCAGTTTACCCTTTCGCTCATAATACATAGGGATACGAACCACATCAAACTTCATCATTGTTGAAGAACCATCTCCAAGGTGATATTCTCCCTTTAAAGCATTGTCTTCCATCCAGTTTTCAATAAGAAAACTCAATTCATCTTCTTCACCGTCTAATTCAAACTCTGATTCCAAATCCTCGTCCCAGTTATCCCATGTTTTGATATTTATTTTAACTTTTCGTCCGTTTGCAGCTAAATCAGTAAAATAAGCCATGAGCTGAGAATTAAAATTATCTAAATGAGCTAAAACAGCTTCTTCTAATAAAAGAGGTAATTCAGCAGAAAATGAAGGCGACCCTGTTCCCTGGGCACCAGCAACTTGTTCACCCGTATAAGCATCCAGTCCTTGTAGATTAAAAGTTATGGACTTTTTTGGACCTTGTTTGTTTACCGTCCATGTTAATTGCATGATAATATCAGCTTTTGCTGTTCTTTTTAAAACATCAATTGGTGATTCAGCCACATCTGATCCTGATTCTTTGCTTGAAAGCATGTTCATTTCTGCACTTTCTGATTCAAGGTTTTTTAATTCTGTTTCCAGATTTTTTGCAGGGAAATCACGATCAGCCATTAAAGTATTTAATTTGCCAATAACCAGTAATAAATCAGAACTACCTTGTAAAGCACCTTTATAATCAGGTAATGTTCTTTTACTTCCCTGATCATCAAAAGTCATCTTATAATTATTCTTAATACACCAGTTATCTGAAGGAACTATCATGATGGTTGGTTTTTTTGCGCCACCAAGTACAGTACTTAACTTTTTAACAATACCTTGTCGTTCCATTTCCTTCCTAAGTGCATCGTAATTAACAGATACAACAACGCCAACTTTATAGCCTTTTCGCATCTTTACAATATCTTTGCCGGTAGCATCATTAGTTATTCCAACATATTGAAGATATTGGCCACCCATTTCAAAGAATTTGTTAAAGTATGCTTCATGCGCATCAGCAGTTCTTGAATCAGGTAAAATAGGTTTTACATTTTTTTCCCTGCTTCCATGGGCACCTTTAAAAAGACAAGCTGCTACTGCATTTTTCTTAGCATCAATTTTGGCTTCATTTTTATTTCGGGCATAACCCCACACTTTTAGTAATTTTGTGCCATCAGCACCAATGGCAACAACAGTAACTTCGTAACTTTTATCACTTGCCCATAATGCCCTAAATTCTTTACGCATTTGAGCAACTGACAAATCAGTTAATGAGATAATAAAAATTACTGTTAGTAATAAATTTAGTTTTTTCATACGTCTATTTTTAATATTTCAAATTGCTGTACGAAATCGTCCCAAAAGTCAGAACTTATTTCATACGGTTATGTTTAATTGTTTTTTTACTATTGAATTAACGCTTTTATGCATTTTGTGATATAAATACATGATTATATTTGATTAAAATGTTATTCTTAGTGATAAATCAAAGCTAAATGAGGAGGTTCTGTCAGGAAAGATATCAGCCCATTTTTGCTCCAATGAAAAACTTTCTTCTTCTTCAATACCTGATTTATAGATCACATCCCCATAATTATGGCCACCAAAAGTTCCAATTAAATGAATATTATGTGTAAATAAATTCATACCAAACTTTAATCCCCAATTTACACCTCCAGCTGAAAGTTGTTCGCTAGTACGTTCTGTGGCAGGTGTAGTTTCCTCATCCCATGTAACAGTTTCACCTGTATAGCCTACAAACCAGCCTGCATGAAAATTATGTGCAAACGGGTACTCTTTTAAAAGACCTATGGAGAATTTATTTTCACTATATGTACCATCCACAGGCATGGTACTTGGTTCAGTATTTCCTGTAACCGGTATTACACCAGTATAATCGTTACTTCCGAATATAAAATCTACATATAATTTTAATTGCTTGACGGGTGCATTTAGCCACTGTCCAACATTAATATCTGCACGTACCAAACCTCCAGCTGAGCCATAACCACCCGATATGCCAATACCAAAATCTTTTCGTTCCTGTAATGTCATTCCCTCCTCCAATTTTTTACCGGCTACCTGGTAAAAAACAGATGATTGGGTATATCCCAGTTCATCCTGACGGTTGTCTGCTACTTTTTTAGCACGGATTACACCTTTTCTTCGTGCCACTGTTTTGCCACCATTGTTTTCAACATATTGCCATACAAAATATCTTCTTTCATGTGTTAAACCTTCTTTTTTTCCAATTTTAGCAGTAATTGGGCCTGTACTAACAATAGGTGTCTTAACACGAAAAGCTTCAAGGTTTTTTTCTAATTTATTAATTACCTTGATGATACCATCATTGACAAGTTTAACCATCAGTTGCGATTTCGATTTTTGAACAACCGGTGCTAAAAATTCACCAGGGTTTGCTTGGGTTCCGTCAACCTGAACTCCCTGAGAAGTAATAAACTTAAAAGGAGAATATACTTCATTAAAAATTTTATCAACCTTAGCAAGATCCAATGTATTTTCATCTGTAAAAGCATCCATAAAATAACCTTGAACTGTATCAGGATAATTTACTTTAAATAAATAGGCAGTTAATTTTCCTTCATAGCCATTTTTTTTTCGTTCAACGGGTTTAAATTCTGTTTTTAATTTTTTTGCTTTTTTCCTGGCTGCTTCATCCTGGGCATCATATATTTCTGTCATAGTTTTAATATTATTATAATCTAAAACCATAACATAGCTATTTGCAATTAGTTTTTCACCGGCATCAGCAAGAGCAGCTCTTCCTCTTTTTTCGGCATCGGCCTCATTTACATCAATGTCAGTAGCATTGTAAAATCCCCTTTTTTGTATTAAACCAGTTGAGTAGCTACCGTCATCCCTTACGCGCCACCAGTATTTTACTACTTTGTTTGCATAAAGATCTTCATCTAAAGCCCTTCGAACGGATTCAGTATTCCTTTTTATATTAGATGTGGTTGAATGATAATAAGGTGCTTTTAAAACTTTCTGTTTCATATCGTTATTATCAAATTTTGAAGGAACAACGCTGCCGTATATACCACGTTTTAATTCATCTGCATATTTTTCACCTTCAAAGTCAAGTAACAAGTAGGATATTGAACTTCGGGAATAATCATCAGCAGGACCACGTTTTTTAACTTCATCTGTATCCTGACCAGACATGTTAAAAGAAAAGATAAGTAATGTTAACAATATAATACTTCTCATAAAATTCATCATTTTTTAGATTTAGGTTAGTTTAAATTCTTTGTGTATTCAGAAAAAAGATTCATAAAATTATAAAAAATATAAATAGATAGTATTATAATTACATGTTTTCTTTTTTATATGCTATGAAGATAAAACTGGATCTTTTGGTATAATATTTTATAACACAATTGCTTGTATATCATCCTGCAATAAAAGCAAAATTGATGAATAATGTTATTTTTTAGACATAGCTGATCAATTTAGGTGCAAATATTTGATAGTTTGATAATATCGTTGTAATTTTGATTTGATTAAGGTAAACTCTAAAAATTAAAACTTCTGCGTTACTCAGATTTTTCAAAACACCTGCTTCGACAGGCTCAGTACAAAATATTTAATTAGTAAAATAGCACTTTGAAAAATTTGAAAGTCCTTGTCCGCCGTACTTTGTGCCAAAGAAGGTGAGGCTTAAATATAGAATTTATAGAGAACACCTTTATTTATTTGGGGGGGAATAAATTAAGATTGTAAGGAAGTAATTTTCTACAATCTATGTGTAAAATTCGGTAAATATTTATGAATATTGATAATTATTTGTTTAAGCAGGCAGCCCTAAAAGGTGAAAAAACGGCTTTAAAGTTTAGGTGGCTACTAATTATTGTAGTTTTTGCGTTTATAATTGTAACTTTCCTAAAAGGTCATTTGAAAGAAGCATATTTGGCTGCAATTCCAGCTGGAATATTTTTTATCTATAATATTTATCTTTCGTCTTTAATAAGGGCAGGTAAGAATTTTTATTTTCTAAGGTATTTCTCTGTATCTGTTGATATTATTGCGCTTACCATCCATATTTATATCAATTCTGCATATTTCTCACCAATAGCAGTTTCAACAACCGCTTCCATATTTATTTATCCGGTGCTTATGTTTTTATCTGTTTTACGTTATGATAAAAAACTAATTCTATATGCAACAATACTCACTCTTTTAGCTTTTAATCTCAATTATTACATACAATTTGATGAAATAGATACCGAATTAATTAAAAATGTGATTTCATCTGATCCGATGGGGCAATTTTATAAATCGGGCTACATATTACTGTTGGGTATATTTTTTATGCAAATTCCTGGTTTGGTATACCAATTTATTGATAAGCAGAAAGAAATACTTGAGAAGAAAAATGAATCTGAATTTAATTTGGCAATTGAAAGGAAAGGTAAAGAAATTCTAAAGAATAATATTGATAAATTAAATAGCTTAAATACAGAACTAAAAAATAAAAATGTACAAATTAAAGATCAAAATTATAAACTAAATGAACTTGTACAGACAAAGGATAAATTATTGTCTTTTATCAGCCATGATCTAAAAAACTCCTTTTCGACAATGGCTTCAATCATAGAAACCTCAATTGGTAATTTTGAAAATATGCAAACAGAGGATATTTCTGAAGCAATGCATATTTTGTTTAAACACTCAAAAAGTAATCACGAATTATTTGATAACATTTTATACTGGGCACGATCGCAAAGTGGAAAACTTCCTGTTTATAAAGAAGAATTTAACTTGAGAAGTTTTTATAACAAAGTTTTTGAGCGCTTTAATGAGCAATTTTTGCAAAAAAATATTTCATTTGAATTACTGGTAGATGAAAATGTAAAAGTGTATGCTGATAAAGTGATGTTTAAGAGTATACTTGACAATTTAATAGGTAATGCTATAAAATTCACCCCTGTTAATGGAAATATTATATTTGAAGCCTATTCACCTTCTATTAGCGTTTTTATACATATTTCAGATAGCGGAGTAGGTATTCCTGAAAACAAGATTGGCAATTTATTTGAAATTGGTAAAATTAATACAACCAGAGGTACTGAAGGTGAAAAGGGGAGTGGTTTTGGCTTAATCCTATGTAAAGAATTAGTTCAAAGAATGGATGGTGAGATAAGTGTAAAAAGCAAAATAGGTGAGGGGAGTACTTTTACTGTTATGATACCTTGTAAAAGTTGAGGATAGTGGTCATTAGGTCATATCCTATTCTATTCTATTTATTACTGATAATCAGCGATTAGAATAATATTACAATGACATTTCGACTAAGCTCAGTGCAAGCAATTTAACAATTCAGCGTATAATAGACAATAATCAATTTTTATTTATATCACTTCTATTTTTCTTCCATCTTTTATGAGACCATAGCCAATTTTCAGGCTTTTTCAAAATATAATTCTCTAATATTTTCATATATGCCTGTGTAATTTCTCCATGTGCTTTTTCTTTTGGATTAGTCTCAACGTTGGAAATAGAAATTTCATAATATCCCCTTTTTACTCTTTCAACATGACCATAAACAACGGGCAAATTGTATTTTTTAGAATAATTTTCAGGTCCATGTAAACAAGCAGTATCCTGGTTTAAAAAATCAACCCAATATGCGTCTTTAATATTTGATGGACTTTGGTCTGCAATCATATAATAAATTGATACTTCTGATTTATTTTTTTCAAAGAATCGTGATGTTTCTTGAATTGATACCAAATTCATTCCCCAGTTAGCGCGTGTTTTTCTAATGTAATTATCAATATACTTATTTGATATTGGTTTATATAAGCCCACTGATTTGTGTTTAAATTGCAAACTTAAACAAAGTACACCCCATTCCCAGTTGCAATAATGACTTGCTATTGCGATAACACTTTTGTTTTGTTCATAATATTTATTTGTCATTTCCGGGTTTAATACCTTGTATCTTTGCAATAGTGTTTTTTTACTCATTGATAATCCTTTCAAACTTTCAATCATTACATCAGATAAATTTTTATAAAATCCCTTAGTGATTTTTTTTAACTCAGAGTCTGACTTTTTGGGGAAAGATTTTTTGAGATTATCTAAAACTACTTTTTTGCGATACCCAAATACTTGAAACAATAAAAAGAATATTACATCTGAAAAGATATAAAGAACCGGAAATGGCGTAATCCAATAAAAAAAGACTAATAACCTAAAAAAGAAAAAACCAATCATTGATGTAATTTAAAAGTTGAAATGTAAAATTAAAAATAAGTTACAATCTTGAAATCAAATTTGGGTTTTATTTGCTTTTATGTAGTAATCATTTTCTATTGGATAGTTTAACAATAAAATATCCTATTAATCCATTTTATTATATGAAGTTAATATTCCTTTTATTAAGGATGAACTAAAACCATTGTGTTCCATTTCATTAAGTCCTGAAATAGTAAAACCTTTTGGGGTAGTTACCTTGTCAATTTCTTCTTCGGGGTGTAAACCGTTTTGAATGAGTAATTCCGAAGCTCCTTTTACTGTTTGATTTGCAATTTGGCTTGCTGTTTTTGAATCAAAACCAATTTCGATGCCACCTTGAACCATTGCCCTGATGAAACGCATAACAAAAGCTATTCCACAAGCTGCAAGCACGGTTGCAGCATCCATCATTTCTTCATTAATAAAAATGGATTGACCCAGACCACTGAAAAGTTTTTTTAATGTTTCTTTCTGTTCAACTGTTGCTTTAGGTGCTGCAATACAGGTCATAGATTCATTGATGGCAATTGCTGTGTTTGGCATAGCCCTGTAGGTAGATACAGAGGAACTCACAATTGTTTTAATTTTTTCAATAGAAACACTACTTACTAATGAAACTAATATGTGTTTATCGGGGTTTAAATAGTCTGAAATTTCTTTAAGAATAGAATCAATTTTATAAGGTTTAACAGCAATAATAATTATTTGGGAGGATTTAACAGCTTTAATGTTATCGGAAGATATATGTATCCCCAAAACTGAGAGAGGCTTTAACAACTCAAATTTTCTACGTGTAACGGTAATGTTTCTAGGCGGAAATTCAATTTTTATCAGACCTTTGGCAATGGATGTTCCCAGGTTTCCACCGCCGATGATGGCTATTTTGTTAGTATTTTGGTTTGCTATCATTGGTTGTTTATTGGGTTATTGTTTATTTGTTTCATCATGCGAAGGGTGAGTTATTAATTATTTGAGGATCGTTTAATATTCGTCATCGCGAGTCCAAAGTCCCGGAAAAGAAACCACAAAGTGATATGAAAGATTATCCGCCAAGCCGCTCAAAGCGGCTAGGCGGGTTTCAGATTGCATTTTCGTAATCTACTCATTTTCAGCTTCTTTTTGAGAAGTTGTCATTAGTACGTAGGAAGCGATCCCAATCAATTAAGAAAGCAGTATATTATGTTGGGGATGGCTTCATTTCATTCGCCATGACGTTCATTAAATAGGGTGACTTTTGTAAAGAACCACTATTTCAGGTATTCATCAATATGAACTGCCGCTTTCCTGCCTGAAGCAATTGCATGGACTACAAGGCTGGCACCAGAAGCAGCATCACCTATGGCAAAAATTTTGGGATTGCTGGTCTGATTGTTTTCATTTATTAAAATATTTCCTCTGCTATCGTATTTTAATTTTAAATCATTTAGTAGACCTTCATGAACAGGTTGTGTAAAGCCCATGGCAAGTAAAACCAGGTCTGT
This sequence comes from Bacteroidota bacterium, assembly GCA_039714415.1. Lineage (GTDB taxonomy): Bacteria > Bacteroidota > Bacteroidia > Bacteroidales > NBLH01 > NBLH01. The sequence goes on along the minus strand of JBDLJL010000042.1, from coordinate 11,341 downwards.
CTCCAATTTAATGGGTTTATCAGATATAATTGATTTTTCAAAATTTCCATTTTTACCGGTCCATTTTAATTCGTTTAATTCAATATGAGTGATTTTGTTGTTTTTTCCTATCAACCTTCTTGTTTCAAGGCTCCAAAAGCGTTCACAGCCTTCAAGGTGGGATGTTGAAGTTCTTTCGGTTTGTGGCCAGTAAGGCCAAGGGTTATCAGAAGTTCTGTTTTCAGGAGCTTGGGGCAATATTTCAATTTGTTTGACACTTTTTGCGTTTTGTCTAATAGCTGTTCCCACACAATCAGAACCAGTATCACCACCACCAATTACAATTACATTTTTTCCCTTTGCAGAAATTCCTTTTTCCGGGGAAATATCTGTGCCTGCAACTTTTCTATTTTGCTGGCTTAAATAATCCATGGCAAAATGTACACCATCCAGCTCTCGTCCCTTTACTTGTAAATCACGAGGTTTCATAGAACCAACAGCAATACATACTATATCATAATCATTTAACAACTTATCTGCAGTAATTTTGTGTCCAATAAATACACCTGTTTGAAAGATAATACCTTCTTCTTCTAACAATTTAATTCTTCGGTCAATCAGGCCTTTATTTAATTTAAAGTCAGGTATTCCAAAACGGAGTAGTCCTCCTGGTTTTTCATCTTTTTCAAAAACAGTAACCAAATGTCCAATTTTATTAAGTTGTGCAGCTACAGATAAACCCGCTGGGCCCGAACCAACTACTGCTACTTTTTTTCCACTACGTTTTTTTGGCGGATTAGCAACAATATAACCCAAGCCAAATGCACGTTCAATAACAGAAGCTTCATTTTCACGTATTGTAACAGCCTCGTTATGAATAGCTAAAACACATGATTTTTCACACAATGCCGGGCATACCCTACCGGTAAATTCAGGAAAATCATTGGTTGATTGCAGTAAGCGTGCTGCTTCTTTCCAGTCGCCATGATAAACAGCATCCTGCCATTCAGGAATTTTACTATCAACAGGGCATCCCCAATGGCAAAACGGAACTCCACAATCCATGCAACGTGAAGCTTGTAATTGCCTGTCTTCAGTATTAAGTGTTTGTTCTACCTCGCCAAAATCAGTTATTCTTTCTTTTATTGGTCGATATCCGGCTTCTTTTCTTTTTATTTCGATAAATCCTTTTTGGTTGCCCATTTTATATTGATTATTTTATATTGCAAAATGTCATTTTCTATTTATTTGTTTATCCGGTTATTTGTTTATTTGATTGCTTTTCAAATCACCAAATTACGATTTAAATAAATGGTTATTCGTTTACTAAGAAATGCCTATTGTTTAATGAATTAGTAAGATTTTTCAGGTTTTCAAAACTTTGCAATTCAGTCATTTTCAAATCCTCACACTTCACACTTCAAATCTTCACACTTCCAAATTTTCACATTATTCAATAATCAATAACCTCGTTTTGTGCTTTCTTAATCTTTGATGAAACTTCTTTCAGCTTAATTTTGTTGATCACTTTTTTGTATTCAAGTGGTAATACTTTTACAAACTTTGATACATATTCTTCCCAATTTACAAGTATTTTTTCTGCTACTTTGCTTTTTGTATATAGGTGATGCCTTGCAATCAAGTTTTGAAGTTCTTTTACATCTTCATAATCCTTAATTTTTGAAAGTTCAACCATATCCTGGTTACAGAAATAGGAGAAATCTTCATTAATATCCAGTACATAAGCAATTCCACCACTCATACCAGCTGCAAAATTCCTTCCCGTTGTGCCTAGTACTACAACCCGGCCACCGGTCATGTATTCGCATCCATGGTCGCCAACTCCCTCAACCACCGCTTTAGCACCGCTGTTCCTAACGCAAAAACGTTCGCCGGCGATGCCGTTAACATAAAGAGAACCTCCTGTGGCACCGTATAAAACTGTGTTACCCACAATAATGTTTTTTTCAGCTTTTATGGTTGCTGTTGATGGTGGCACAATTACAATTCGTCCACCTGAAATTCCTTTACCAAGATAATCGTTAGCATCGCCTTCTAATCTAAAACTAAGCCCATTTACAAGAAATGCCCCAAAACTTTGACCTGATGAACCATAGAAATTACCGTTAATTGTATTTTTAGGTAATCCGGCAGCACCGTATTTTTTTACTACTTCTCCGGCTAACATAGTACCAATTGAGCGGTCAGTATTACCAATTTCTTTTGTAAGCCACAGCTTTTCTTTATTTTGAATTGCTTTATTCGATAAACGAATCAGATCATTATCAAGTACATGATCAAGTTTGTGCTTTTGCTCTGTATTATTGAATAATGAATTGTATTTTGATTCTTTTGATAATGTAATTAATGGACTAAGGTCTAATTTTGAAGCTTTTGGGTGATCAATATCATCACGAACCTCAAGCAAGTCTTTTTTACCAACTAAATCGTCAAATTTTTTCACGCCAATTTCGGCCATGTAAGTACGAACTTCTTCGGCAAGAAATTTAAAATAATTAACAATGTAATCTGCTTTTCCTGTAAAGCGTTTTCTTAAATCTTTATTTTGCGTAGCAATTCCTGCTGGACAGGTGTTCAAATGACATTTACGCATCATAACACAACCAATAGAAATTAAACCGGCAGTAGCCACACCAAACTCTTCAGCACCTAACAAACCAGCAATAATTATATCATGTCCGGTTTTTATTTGTCCATCGGTTTGTAGTTTAATTCTGCCACGTAAGTTGTTCATTACCAGTGTTTGATGAGCTTCAGCCAAACCTGTTTCCATAGGCATGCCTGTATGCTTTATTGAGCTTGACGGACTTGCACCTGTACCACCTTCGGCACCACTGATAATTATCAAATCGGCATAGGCCTTGGCCACACCCGCAGCAATAGTACCAACACCACTTTCTGAAACCAGTTTTACACTAATTTTGGCGCTTTTATTTACTGATTTCAAATCAAATATCAACTGAGCCAAATCTTCAATAGAATAAATATCGTGATGGGGTGGAGGTGATATCAATGTAATTCCCGGTAAGGAACTCCTGATTTTGGCAACAATTTTATCAACTTTATGTCCTGGTAGCTGTCCGCCTTCACCTGGTTTTGCACCTTGTGCTACTTTAATTTGGATTTCATCGGCATTAACCAAATAATGAGCATCAACACCGAAACGGCCTGAAGCTACCTGCTTAATTGCACTTCGTTTACTGTCTCCGTTTTCATCCTCAATAAAACGAGATTTATCTTCGCCTCCTTCTCCTGTATTACTTCGGCCACCAATTCGGTTCATGGCAATTGCCATAGCCTCGTGAGCCTCTTTACTTATTGATCCAAAAGACATTGCACCTGTTACAAAGCGTTTCATTATATCTTCAGCAGGCTCAACTTCTGAAATATCAATAGGGTTTTTTCTAAACTCTAACATTCCACGAATAAATGTTGGTTTTTTCGTGTGTTCATCAGTAATTTTGGTGAATTCAAGATATTTTTGATAGTCATTATTGGCTGTTGCCCATTGTAATAAAGAAATTGACTCCGGATTCCATGCATGCTCTTCACCATTTTTTCTGAAAGCATAAATTCCCTCGTGATTTAAATGTCCGTTATCTGAGTTAATCTCAAATGCTTTGCTGTGTATGGCTTGAACTTCATCAGAAATTCCTTCAAGATCAATTCCATCAATATTTGAGGTAGTGCCTGTAAAGTACTTACCAACAAGTCTTTTGCTAAGTCCGATTGCCTCAAAAATTTGGGCACCATGGTAGCTTCGTAATGTACTAATTCCCATTTTCGACATTATTTTCATAATGCCTTTACCAATTGCTTTTATATATTTTTCTCTTGCTTTAGAGTAAGTTACATCTCCTAAATCGCCATTTTTAGCTAATTTACGAATTACAGCAAAACTAACATAAGGATTAATAACACTTGCCCCATAGCCCAATAGCATTGCATAGTGGTGAACCTCACGTACTTCACCTGTTTCCACAATTAAACCAACCTGCATTCTTTTTTTAACTTTAATCAGGTGGTGATGAACTGCTGCAACTGCCAGTAATGATGGAATATGAGCCATATCTTTAGAAACATCCTTATCGGATAAAATGATAAAATTGTTTTTGTCGTTTACGGCTTTTTCTGCTTTCTTGCATAAATTATCTAATGCTTTTTCCAGTCCTTTTTCCTTATCCTTTACGGGATAAACCATTTGCAGCGTTACATTTTTAAACGATGCATGTTTTAAATCCTTAATTTTACCTAAATCGGTATTGGTGATTATTGGTGATTTAAACTTAATTAAATGACAATGTTGAGGTGAATCTACAAGTAAATTGGTTTGAACCGAACCAATATAATTTGTAAGAGCCATAACCAAACCCTCGCGAATTGGGTCAATTGGCGGATTGGTTACCTGAGCAAACATTTGCTTAAAATAATTAAACAAAAGTTGTGGTTTTTTAGATAAAACGGCAATTGGTGCATCATTACCCATTGAGCTTAATGGTTCAGCCGAATTTATAGCCATTGATTTAATTATCAGCTCAATATCCTCTTTTGAATAGGCAAATTCTTTAAGGTAGGTATTGTGCTTATCGCCAAGATCAGACGAAACACGGTTTTTGACTACTATATCCTCTAAATTAAGACGATACTCGTTTAGCCAGTTTCCGTAAGGATTTTGTCGAGATAGCCTTGCTTTTACTTCCTCATTAGGGATAATTATACCTAGTTTTGTATCAACTAACAAGATTTTACCAGGACGTAAACGACCTTTTTCTTTAATTTGATCACCGGGAAAAGTTTGTACACCGGCCTCGGAACCCATTACAATCATATCGTTTTTGGTGACCAAATATCTCGAAGGGCGTAAACCGTTGCGATCAAGTGTTCCACCGATGTATCTACCATCAGTAAACATAATTGAAGCAGGTCCATCCCAGGGCTCCATAAAAGTTGAATGATATTCGTAAAATGCTTTTAAGCTTTTTGGAATTGGATTTTTAGCATTCCATGATTCAGGAATAAGCATACTTAGTGCATGGGGTATTGAGCGTCCGGTTTGCACTAAAAATTCCAGGGCATTGTCAAAAGAAGCTGAATCACTTTTTTCCGGTTCAATAACCGGGAATAATTTATTTAAATCATCTTCAAACAATTCTGATTTAAATAAAGATTCACGGGCATGCATCCATAATCGATTTCCTTTTATGGTATTTATCTCACCATTATGGGCAATATATCTAAATGGCTGGGCCAAATCCCAGGTTGGGAATGTATTTGTACTAAAACGAGAATGAACTAAAGCTATAGCGCTTGTAAATCGTTCATCTTTAAAATCCAGAAAGTACCTTTCCAGTTGTTCGGGTGTAAACATTCCTTTATAAATTATTACTCTGGAAGAAAGGCTTGGTAAATGGAACATCACCTTTTGGCCCAGGTCTGAATTACGAACCTCATTTTCAATTCGTTTTCTAATAATATATAATTTTCGTTCAAGCTCATCCTGCTCTAAATTAGCTGCAATAAATATTTGTTCTATGTGTGGTTCAGATGAAAGAGCTATTTCACCTAAAATTGAACTGTTTACCGGAACTTCACGAAAAGCAATAAAGCGCGCATTTTCTTCTTTAATAATTTTAATTAATTCATCTTTACACCATTTGGCTTCACTTTCAATTTTTGGTAGAAAAAGTAAGCCAGTACCATAAAAGCCTGATTCAGGTACATTAATATTTTGAGCTTCTAAAAAACCATGAGGAATTTGTAAAGTAATACCTGCACCATCACCGGTTTTGTTATCTGCACTTTCAGCCCCACGATGAGCCATATTTGCAAGTACATTAAGTCCTCTTTGGACAATATCATGTGATTTTTTTCCCTTTATATTAGCTACGAAACCTATTCCGCAGCTATCATGTTCATTTTGTGGGTGGTAAAGCCCGGTTTGTTCTGGTAATTTCATTTACAATAAGTTAGAAGTTATAAATTGGTTAATTGGTCATTTAGCTTTGCTGTCATTGGTCTTTTGTTCTCATTAGAATATCATTTACTTTTTTTTCCTATTGAATTTATTTAATTATTAAGTTTTATACCAATGCTATTCCTCTAGTAGTGCGTTTTTAATTAACATTGCATAAGTTTGTCTTAGGTTTTTTCTTTAGGCAAGGCAAAATTCTTTAGCATAGCCGTAGCTACGGTTAATAATTTTAACGCTGCATAAAGGAAAAAGGTTTACAAATTTGCTATGTTAATTAGGAATCGTACTACTAGATTCATTTTTATCTAAATTAAACTACTAAATGGCTATACCACCTAATAACTATTTAATGACAATAAATGACCACTTAATGACCTAATGACTACTTTATGTTTTTGATTAAAATAAAACCCCAATCTGGTAGGGAAATTCCCTAACCAAACTGGGGAAACCAAACCTAAAATCAATTATTTTTTAATATAGTCAGCAACCCAATTGCCAACTTCTGTTGTTGACTTTGAATTTTCTTTTGATATATCTTCTGTTACTACTCCGGTATTCAGTGCTATATCGACTGCTTTTTTAATTTCATTTGCAGCATCAAACTGCTTTAAATGTTCCAACATCATTGCAATGGAAAGAATTGTAGCAAGCGGGTTGGCAATATTTTTACCGGCTGCTTGTGGATAAGAACCATGAATTGGCTCAAATAAAGCAAGTTCGGACCCTACAGATGCCGAAGGCAAAAGCCCCATAGAACCTGGAATTACAGAAGCTTCATCGGTAATAATATCACCAAACATATTTTCTGTTAGTATAACATCGAATTGAGATGGCCATTGAATTAACTGCATTGCTGCATTATCAACGAACATATTTTCCAGTTCAATTTCTGCATATTTATCTTCTTTGGCAATTTCACCTACTGTTTTTCTCCATAAACGTGAGGTTTCTACAACATTTGCCTTATCGACAAGGCAAACTTTTTTCTTTCTTTGTAAAGCTGTGTCAAAAGCCAAACGGGTAATCCGGTCAATTTCTTTAACTGTATATGTGCTTGTATCATAGGCTGATTGCCCATCTTCCGCTGTTCCTTTTTCACCAAAGTATATTCCACCGGTTAGCTCCCTGAAAACAACAAAATCAACGCCTCTTATTCTCTCCGTTTTTATGGGTGAACTTTCATAAAGTATTTCATAGGTTGTAACCGGACGAATATTTGCAAATAAGCCTAAAGATTTTCTCAACTTTAATAAACCTTGTTCAGGCCTAACTTTAGCTGAAGGGTCATTATCGTATTTGGGGTGACCAACTGCGCCAAGTAATACAGCATCCGCGCTTTTACAAGTTTCGATTGATTCATCGGGTAGGGGATTGCCTGTTTGGTCAATTGCCGTAGCACCGATAAGTGCATCTTTTGTTTCTATTTCAAACTTGAATTTTTTAGCCGTTGCCTGTAATACTTTAAGCCCTTGTTCCATTACTTCCGGGCCAATTCCATCTCCGGGTAATACTGCGATTTTGTACTTCATTTTTTATTGATTTTTGTTCTATTGCTATATTGTTAAATTGTTCTATTGCTATATTGTTAAATTGTTCTATTGTTTACTTTGGCTACGCTTCACAAACGCAAGCTGTCATTTGTTGGTTATTTGTTTCATAACCTGGTCGCATGTCGCCAAAAGCTTCAGACGAAGGATGGTTTATTCTGTTATTTGTTTATTTGATTGCTTTTCAAATCACTGAATAATCAAATCCTCAAATCACCATTTATTAAATTTTTATTCATTTTTAAGACTTTACAAGTTAAAACTGCCTACTGATTATTGCCAACTGCTTTTGGATGTTCTATTATATTTAGCATTTTTTCTGTAGCTTTTATTGCTGCTTCCGTTTGATCAGGATGTAAACCTCTGGTTTTAATTTGTTTATCATTAAATTTCCATGTGATGATTGTTTCAACCAAAGCATCTGTTTTACCACCTGGCGGTATCGTAACAGCATAATCTTCTAATATCGGATGTGGCTTTCCAAGTTCATCATAAATTTTCCAAAGGGCTTTCATAAAAGCATCGTACTGACCATCACCCACGGAACTTCTTTCGTATGATTTGCCATTTATTTCAACATTTACACTTGCTACAGGTTTTAATCCGTTTGCAAGAGAAAGTAGATAATGATTAAAACGAATAGATTTTTCAAATTGTCCGTTATCAAAAACATCAGCAATAATATAAGGCAAATCTTCTGTTGTAACGTTTTCTTTTTTATCTCCTAATTCAATAATTTTTGCAGTTAATTTTTGTAGTGATTCAGTATCAAGCACTACACCCAGTTCTTCTAGGTTTTTTTTTATATTGGCTTTTCCTGATGTTTTACCCAAAGCATATTTTCTGACTCTTCCAAAACGTTCAGGCATTAAATTATTAAAATAGAGGCTGTTTTTTGAATCCCCGTCTGCATGTACACCACATGTTTGTGTAAACACATTCTCACCAATAAGAGGTTTATTTTCAGGGACGCGTATTCCCGAATAAGATTCAACAATCTGACTTACTTTGGTTAGTTTTGATTCGTCTAATTTAGTTTCAAGCTCAATATGGTCCTTTATGATTCCTACGACACTTGATAAGGAGACATTTCCTGCACGTTCACCAAGACCGTTAACTGTAGTATGTATTCCATTAATTCCAGCCTTTATAGCAGAAAACGCATTAGCTGCTGCTAAATCATAATCATTATGCGCATGAAAATCAAAATGAAAATCAGGATATTTTCTGCGTATGATATCACAATATTCAAAAGTTTGTTCATGATTAAGAATTCCCAGCGTATCAGGTATCATAAAGCGCTCTATGGGTAATTCTTTTAAAGCATCCAGCAAATAGAATACATATTCGCGTGAATTTATCATTCCGTTTGACCAATCTTCAAGGTAAACATTAATGTTAAAACCTGATTCTTTTGCGTAATCTATTGATTTTTTTATGTCAGCAACATGTTCATCGGGTGTTTTTTTTAATTGTTCTTTTGCATGTTTTAAAGATCCTTTACACAACAAATTTATTACTTTAGCTCCTGAATCTTTAATCCAATCAATTGAATGTTTACCATCAATAAAACCTAAAACTTCAATTTTTTGGAGACAGTTATTTTCTTTTGCCCATTTCGTAATTTTTTGAACTGCCTCAAATTCACCTTTTGAGACACGTGCTGATGCAACTTCAATACGGTCAACTTTTACATCCTTTAAAAGTATTTTTGCAATACTAAGCTTTTCATGAGGATTAAACGAAACTCCTGTGGTTTGTTCGCCATCCCTGAGCGTAGTATCCATTATTTCTAGTTGCATAATTTTAGTAATTGATTTATTAGTAACTGGTAACGCTCTAGTTTAGATTGTCTGGGATATTTTAAAAAATCGCCTTGTATATATTTGGCAAGTGATTAGTATACTGTTAATTAGTAATTAAATAAAAGCAGCATTCATTTTTAATTACTAAACTTCAAAAGCAACAATTTCTTCTTTAATATTAAGTAAATAATCAATATCATCGAAACCATTTATTAGGCAGTCTTTTTTATACTCGTTAATCTCAAAATGTTCAGCCATGCCGTTACCAACGGTTTTTATAATTTGTTTTTCAAGGTCAACACCAATCACTTGGTCAGGGTTATGTTCAATCTTTTCAAAAATGGATTTAAGGAAAACCTCAGAAACCTGAACTGGTAAAATACCATTGTTTAGTGCATTACCTTTAAATATATCAGCAAAAAAGCTTGATACAACTACTTTGAAACCTGCATCGGCCACAGCCCATGCAGCATGTTCCCGACTTGACCCACTTCCAAAATTTTTCCCAACAACTAATACTTGTCCCTTGTATTTAGGATTATTTAATGGAAAATCCGGCTTTGGATTTCCTTTTTTATCATAACGCCAATCCCTGAATAAATTTTCACCAAAACCTTCCCTGTTTGTAGCTTTTAAAAAGCGTGCAGGGATAATTTGGTCTGTATCTATGTTTTCAACATTTACAGGTATGCAAGTTGATTCTATTTTTATAAGTTTTTCCATTTTCTTTATATTGTTGATGTTGTAATTGGTATTGGTAAAGACAATTCATGAATTGTCTTTACACCTCAAAAAACAAAGCTCATATGATCAATTGTTTTTACATTAATTCAACAGGGTCTGTAATTTTTCCTGTAACAGCAACCGCGGCAGCCAATGCCGGGCTTGCTAATAAAGTTCTTGCTCCAGGGCCTTGTCTGCCTTCAAAGTTTCTATTTGATGTTGACACACAATATTCACCAGCTGGAATTTTGTCGTCATTCATAGCCAAACAAGCTGAACAACCCGGTTGACGCATTTTAATACCTGCATCGGCAAAAATTTTTGTCAAACCTTCTTTTTTGGCTTGTTCTTCTACCAGCTTTGAACCGGGAACAATCCAGGCAGTAATATTATCCGCTTTTTTCCTGCCTTTTATAATCGAAGCAGCGGTACGTAAATCTTCAATTCGTCCGTTTGTGCAGCTTCCAATAAAAACATAATTCACTGCTTTGTTCATTATTGGTTCACTTTCCTGCAAATTCATATAGTTAAGTGATTTTTTTAATCCATTTTTTTCACTTTCCGTTTCAAAATCTTCAGTTGAGGGGACTAAATCACTTATTTTTATACCCATTCCCGGGTTTGTACCATAAGTTATCATGGTGTCAATATCTTCTGCATCAAATGAATACTCTTTATCAAAAACGGCATCTTGATCAGAATACAAAGTTTTCCAATAGTCTAATGCTTTTTTATACTCTTCATCTTTTGGTGCAAACTTTCTACCTTTTACATATTCAAAAGTAGTTGAATCAGGAGCAATTAAACCGCCACGTGCACCCATTTCAATACTCATATTGCAAATGGTCATTCGCTCTTCCATTGAAAGAGAGCGGATTGTATCACCTGCATATTCAATAAAATAACCTGTGCCACCCGCAGTGGTAAGTTTAGCTATTATATAAAGAATTATATCCTTGGCGCTAACACCATTTTTTAATTTACCATCAACATTGATGCGCATTCTTTTGGGCTTGTTTTGTAATAAACATTGAGTTGCCATTACCATTTCAACCTCAGATGTACCAATCCCAAAGGCTATAGAACCAAAAGCTCCGTGTGTTGCAGTATGGCTGTCGCCGCATACATAAGTATTCCCCGGTAAGGTTATTCCTAATTCAGGTCCAATAATATGTACAACACCATTGTACGGATGTCCAAGTTCATATAGTTCGATCCCAAATTCCTTACAGTTTTCAGATAATTTATTTAACTGATTCCGTGAGAGTTCATCTTTAACTGGTAAGTGCTGG
>JBDLJL010000041.1:0-35148 GCA_039714415.1 Bacteroidota bacterium | reverse complement strand
TGAAAATACAAATAGCAATTTTGATTACCGAAACCAAATAAAGCCAAAAAAACAACCGAAAGAAATAACACAATTAGTATCTGAAAAATACTACCAGGTTTTTAATGAAAAGTTTCCTTTTCAGGCTGATTTAAGTATCATTGACCTGTTTTTCAATTTAGGCCCTGAAAGTTATGGGTATATGATGAATAAGTCATTAGAAATTGGTCATTAGTCATTTTTTGTATGTAATTATCTAATGACCAGTTACTAATATACTAATGACCATAAGAACATTTTAGATTCGATAATGCTGTTTGAAAAAAATATCTGCCCACAAGTAATTACAAAATCACCGGAACAATTACTTTCAAAAATTTATTAGGAAATTTAATTCGCTGTCCTGGAAATATCAGGTTTATATTTTTGTTTAAAAAATTTTCAAGCCATTCGCGTTCAGTTTCCAATTTTTCAAATTCGAGATATGTATCACCATTTTCTTTAATTACGGAATAATTATGAATGGTCAGTTGCGTAGTAAAATCCTCACCTTTAAGTTTACCTTTAATTATAATCTTTTTTGATTCAGAATCAACAATCAGATTAAAAACTTTTCCGTAATGCCTTATCTGGCTATCAACCCAAGTGGCAATAAGCGTTTCCCTGCTAAATCTTAAGATATTCGTAATCATATCAGACTTATTGAGTTTTAAGTTTCAAGAGTAAAATTTGGCTCAGGTTTAGTTTCCCTTTTATTTATTAACTGTTTAATAATGTTTTTTTGATGCTGACTATATGGTTATTTGGTTATTCGATAATGATAAAATTAGCAAATAAACGAATAAACAAATCACCAAAACATTGATAAAATTAAAAACCATATAATATTAAACAATAGACTTTGTAAAAAAGAGAACAAAAAATATTGTATATAGGACTATTTTGTACCAGACTCTTTCTTCTTTTTCCTCCACCTGTTTTTTTTATTTACTGAAAAACCAAACTTTCCAAGTTCAGTACCCTGCTTATAATAAAACCCATGAGCGTATGAAATAAGCCCTGCCCTATTCAGTTCAAATGCACCGGTTTCTTCATTTATCAATGATTCTTCAGCATTAACCGCAACTACATCGGCAATAAACATATCATGCGTACCAAGTGGGATTATTTGTTTTACCCTGCACTCAATATTCATTGGTGATTCTTTAATAAGAGGTGCTTGTACTATTTGCGCCTTTTCTTTTGTTAATTTCATTTCATGAAACTTGTTAAAATCCTTACCGGATTTAACACCACACCAATCTGTTGCATGAGCCAAATCTTGTGTTGTTAAATTAATAACAAATTCCATATTCTTTTTTAATATGTTGTATGAATGCCTGCCCGGTCGAACAGAAATATAGCACATTGGCGGATCGGAATTAATGGTACCAGTCCATGATACCGTAATAATATTATATTCTTCCGGACTATTTCCCATACTCACCATTACTGCAGGTAAAGGGTATAAAACCGTTCCTGGTTTCCATGAAATTTTTGACATAATTTTATTGATTGTTATTTTTCAAATTTAGTATTTTGGAAATTATTTTTATAATGTTTTGAATTACTTTGTCATTTATTAGTCATTTATCAGTTATTCTAAAACAATGAAAGAATGACAATTAATGACAGCGAAGCGAAATGACAATCAATGACAAAATATTCAAATAAACACAAAAAAAAACAATATAACAATTTAGCAATATAACAATTGAATCTATTTCATCACCCTCTTCACATCATAAACATCTTCAATTTTTCTTAATCGTTCCATTAAATCATTAAGTTGTTTCGAGTTATGTACAGAAGTAACTATGACACCCTCAAATAAATTATTTTTTCGTGGATGAATAGTCAGTGCCCGTAAATTCAATTTAAATTCATTAGCAATTATTTCCGTAATAGTATTAACAATCCCGACCTTGTCTTTTCCACTAATATGAAGCCTAACACTAAACTGATCAGATTCAGCAGTTTCATTCCATTTTGCCTCAACCACCCTGTATGGATATCTATTAAACATATCAGGAGCATTAGGGCATGATTTTTTGTGAATTTTTGTTCCTTTACTTACCGTTATAAAACCAAATACTTCATCACCAGGAATAGGATTACAACATTTAGCAAGATGAAAATCAATAGTTTGCAGATTATTTTCTATAATTAAATAATCTTGTTTTGATTTTAGCCGTGTATCTTCTTTTTCGATTTTAAGCTCCTCTTCCGCATAATCTTTTTCTTCTGATAATTTATCAGATATTTTCGTAAAGGCTTTTTTTATTTTATGAATATCAAGTTTTCCACTTCCCACTGCCTGATACAAATCCAATGCTGATTTATAGCTAAAAAATTCTGTTAGTAAATTTATATTTACATCATTAAAATCAATTTTTAATTGTATCAATTTTTGTTTAACAGCATCTTTCCCAATATTAGAATCTTTAAAAGTAATGGCCTTTATTGCCCTTTTAATTTTTGCTTTTGCCCTGGTACTTTTTACTATTTCAAGCCATTCGTATTTTGGCTTTTGATTTTTAGATGTAAGAACTTTAACCTCATCACCATTTTTAAGCTGGTGTTTAATATTTTCCATCTTTCCGTTGACAATAGCCCCCGTACAACTCTCACCAATACTTGTGTGTATAGAAAATGCAAAATCCAGCACACTATAACCTTTATGTAAACGTCTTAAATCACCATCCGGTGTGAAAATAAAAATCTCATCAGTATAGAGTTTTGCTTTATCATCATCCTGTTTACCTTCAAAACTTTTATCCGGTTCTTCAAGTGCTTCCCTCATTTTACTTAGCCAGTCAGACTTTTCTTCCCCTTCTTTTTTCTCCTTGTATTTCCAGTGTGCAGCATGCCCTTTTTCTGCAATTTCATCCATTCGTTGTGTCCTGATTTGAACTTCAACCCACTTTTGTTCAGGCCCGATAACCGTAGTATGTAAAGATTCGTAACCACTCGCTTTTGGCGATGAAATCCAATCACGTAATCGTCTGGGGTTAGGAAAATATTTATCAGTTATAATTGAATAAACCTGCCAACAATTTGCTTTTTCATCCTCTAACTTACTGTCAATAATTACCCTAATAGCAAACTTATCGTAAACTTCATCAAATTCAACGCCCTGTTTTTTCATTTTATTCCATATAGAAAAAATGGATTTGGGCCTGCCTTTAATTTCACATTGCAAACCTTTTTTCTTCAATTCCAAATTTAAAGGAGTAACAAATTGCTCAATATACTTATTCCTATTTTCCTTTGTTGCTTCTAATTTTTTTGCAATACCTTTATAAACCTCTGCATGAAGATATTTCATAGATAGATCTTCCATTTCACTTTTTACAGCATATAGTCCTAACCGGTGTGCTATTGGGGCATAAAGTGCCGATATTTCAGAAGAAATCCTTATTTGTTCAAGTTTTGGTTCATTATTAAGCTGCCTTAATAAATATAACATTTCTGCTAATTTAATTAAGATAGAACGAACATCTTTGGAAATAGTTAATAAAAGCTTTATAAAATTCTCAGACTGGATACTTAGTTTATCAGGTTGAATAATCGGTATTTTTACTAAACCACTAATTATATCAGCCACTTCCCTCCCAAAAACATCTTCAATTTCATTCAGCTTAATAAGCTTGGAATCCAAACAATAGAATAAAAAACATGATATAACTGGTGTCAACCCTAAATTTATTTCTTTAACACCAATCTTGCTTATATCCATAGTTGTATTAATATTTTCCTGATAATTGATTTTATTTTTGCTTTTTTTTTCAGAAATATACTGAAACAAGTCCTTAATCAATGATTCATCAACAGTTGGAAAATACTCTTTAACCTTATTTGCACTTTTTTCGGGCATGAATATTAGTTAAAAATTTAAAAATTTAATATTTTTTAACAAAAATACGTTAATTTCTGCGCAAGTTAATTCTAATTTTGGGGTCTTATCAATCAAAAGAAATTACTTTCTAAGTAATCTTTCAATTATAATCTTAAGAATCAACACATTAATCAAATAAAATATTTATGCAAAAAATTATTTTTTTAGTAACTATACTATTTATTAGTTTTAGTTTTAACCTATTTGCGCAAAGACCAGGCGGTGGTCAAGGTAAGGATATGCCAAAAATAGGAATATTGTCAGGTACAGTGCTTGATGCACAAGGTACACCTGTTGAATATGCAACAGTTTCATTGTTTTCCATGAGAGATTCGAAATTGGTTACAGGTGGAATAACTGATGCAAAAGGATATTTTAAAATTAAAGAAATTAAGCTTGGGGCATATAAAGCACACATTAAATTTATTGGCTTTAATACAAAAGAAATTAAGCCTATATATTTAATGCCAAAAGGAAGAGGAAAAGGACAAGGAACTGAACAGGATTTGGGCAAAATTAAATTGAACGGTTCATCAGTAGAGATTGATGATGTAAATGTTGTGGCAGACAAATCACATGTACAATATAAAATTGATAAAAAAATCGTGAATGTTAGCCAGGATATTAATTCAGCAGGAGGAAGTGCTGTTGACATTCTTGAAAACACCCCATCCGTTAATGTTGATATTGACGGTAATGTTGAACTACGGGGAAGCTCAAACTTTACTGTCTTAGTCGATGGCAAACCGACTGTTTTAGAGGCAAGTGAAGTCTTACAACAAATTCCGGCCAATGTAATTGAAAACATTGAAATCATAACAAATCCTTCTGCCAAATTTGATCCTGACGGAGCCGCCGGAATTATTAACGTAATCATGAAAAAGAAAAAACTGATGGGTTTTAATGGTGTAATTAATCTATCAGCAGGTACTGGCGATAAATACAAGGGTAATGTTTTATTAAATTATAAAACCGGAAAATTTAATTTTACTGCCGGAATAGATTATCGAGATGAAATGCGGTATGGCAATGGTATGCAGGATAGAACAATAAATCAATCTGATACAAGCTATTACATGAATTATAATGGCGACCGTAATATGAATATTTTTGGTTATGGGTTCCAGGGTGGTGTTGATTATTATATAAATGATAATAATACACTTTCAATATCAGCAAAATTTGACACAAGAGAATTTAGTAGGAATTCCTATTCTTATTATCATGAATGGACAAGTCCTTCCATTATTGATGATTACTACATACGAGATAACGATTTAGGATATAACGGAACATCATACAAACTTGACCTTGATTACAGTCTTAAATTGAAAAAACCGGATCAAAAACTAGATGTATTACTTTATTATTCTAATTGGGAAGGGAAAAGGTTTGATGATCAATTCAAATATCTAACAGATTCAGAAGGTATTATAATTGATAATAACCCTGAAAAAAGAAGGTCTGACCAATTTAATCCAAGAGAAGAGTTTCGTTATAAATTTGATTTCATTTCACCAATGGGCGTTAATGGCTTGTTTGAAGCAGGATATCATGGGCGTTATGAAATAAAACCATCAGATTATCAATATACCAACTTTAATGAAAGTACCGGAGAATGGGAACCTGATCTTGAAAAAAGCAATAGTGTAGAATATACGAGAAATATCCAGGCCGTTTATAGCACATATGCCAATAAAATAGCTAGTTTCGAATATAAGGTTGGTTTAAGGGCTGAATATACTGACAGGCTACTTGACCAATACACAACAGGTGACAAATTTTTGGTTAATCGATTTGATTTTTTCCCAAGTGCCTACCTTTCTAAAGAATTGAACAAAAAGCAACAACTTCAACTTAGCTACAGCAGAAGGGTTAACAGACCAAGAACCAGAAGCCTGAACCCTTTCCCTGACTATTCCGACCCATTGAATATTCGTATGGGAAATCCCGAGTTAGAACCGGAATTTGTCGATTCATATGAATTCAACTTTCAAAACCGTTTTAAAAAATCATTTGTATCTGTTGAGGCATTTTACCGTAGAAAAAATAATCTAATGACACGTGTAAGCAAAACTGGCGAAGACCGTGTAATTTACTGGACTTATGATAATTTAAATCATGATAATTCTTTAGGTATTGAATTAATGGCAAACATTCAATTTAATAAATGGTGGAAATTAAATGGAAGCAGTTCTGCATACCATTACTCAATAATTGGGAAAATTGATAATGAAGATATATCAAATGAATCGATTAACTGGAAACTGCGACTAAATAATACCTTTACCTTTAAATCAAATACACGGATTCAACTTACAGGGTTATATTCGGGTCCATCAGTAACAGCTCAAGGTTCCCGGGAAGCATTCTATTTTGCCAGTATAGCTGTAAGACAAGATCTTTTGAAGAAAAAACTTACCATAACAGCTCAGCTCAGGGATATTTTTAACACCATGAGCCACTCATTCACTAGTGATACTGAGAATTTTTATACTTACTCTGAATTTACAGGTGAAGGACAGGTTTTTATGCTATCATTAACTTATCGTATTAATAATTATAAAGAAAAAAGAAATAAAGGACGAAACGGAGGTGATGATATGGAAGGAATTGATTTAAATCAGTAGATCAAAATATTTTAACATAATTAATAAAAAACCGATAGAAAATTAAATGTTTCTATCGGTTTTTTATTTTTAAAACAATAAGTTATTTTTGAAAATTGCAAAAAAGGTAGTAAATTTAATACAAATTAAGCTCATCAGCCGTGAATAAAAATTTGGATTATTATCTAATCCTCGATGAAGCTCCGGATGCAATATTTATTATCAATAACAAACTTAAAATTATTGAAGCAAATAAGTGTGCATCAGAACTTTTCGGGTATACTAAAACCGAACTATTAGATATTCCACTGGCCGAACTGTTCCCGGAAGAAGAATTGCAGAACAAACCTTTTGATATAAATAAAATTGAAAGCAATGAAATTGTCTATGTAGAATGTAAAGTAAGGACTAAGCATGACAAAATTATTCCCATTGAGATGAAATCCAAAAAACTTGCAGATGGGAATTACTTTTCCTGTTTTAGGAACATTGGCGCGAGAATAAAAACCCGGCATGATCTGCAAGAAAGTCTGGATAAAATTAAATCCAGTGAATTTAAATACCGTAACCTTTTTAATAATATCCCATTAGGTATTTTTACAGCAAAAAACAACGGATGTATAGAAAGCGTGAACCAATATATGGTTAAAATTTTAGGTTCACCTTCTATTAAAGAAAGCCTCAAGTTCAATATATTTGAACTACCTACATTAAAAGGAACCGAATTATTAAATGATTTAAACCTGTGTTTTGAAAATGGAATATCTTTTCACAAAATATATAATTATACTTCAGTCTGGGGAAAAAATGCTTACGTAAAAGCACATATCCTACCGGCAGAAAAGGAAAATTTTGAAAAAGTTCTGGTTATAATTGAAGACTATACAGCTCAAAAAGAAAAAGAATTACAATTAAAATTAGCCAAGGAAAAAGCTGAAGAAGCAGACCTCTTAAAGTCATCATTCCTCGCCAATATGTCACATGAAATAAGGACACCATTAAATGCAATTATGGGCTTTTCCAGCTTAATAAGTGAATATGATATTGCTAGTGATGAATCAGCAAAATTTATTGATATAATCCAGACAAACAGCAAGCAATTGGTTGATATTATTGATGATGTATTATTAGTTGCTAAATTGCAGGTCAACCAGGTAAAAGTATATTCATCTGTATTTTTAATCGACCTGTTGTTTAAAGAACTGTATACTAATTTCAAAAAAGAAGTTAAATTGTTTCCAGAAAAAGAAATTGAACTGAAGTTAGATATAAATCAGGAAGATAGAATTGAAAAAATCGAAACAGATAAAGTCAAATTAAATCAAATACTAAGTAAACTCTTACGTAATGCAATAAAATTTACTTCAAAGGGGGTAATTTCTTTTGGATATGAACTAAGAAAAAATAATGAACTAATATTTTTCATAAAAGATACCGGAATAGGAATTTCTGAGGATAAACAAAAAATTATATTTCAAAAATTCAGACAAGCCGATGATTCAAAAACAAGGCAATTTGGTGGTACCGGGCTGGGCTTATCAATTGTCAAAGGCCTTATTGATCTTCTGCAGGGTAAATTGTGGGTAGAAAGTAATAAAGGTAAAGGTGCAAATTTCTATTTTACAATTCCATTAGAAATTATTAAAAAGAAAAAAACAAAAACAAAAGACAAATTAAAATGGAAAAAGAAAACCATTCTGGTTGTTGATGATGTTACAGAATCAATTCTACTTATCAAAGAAATTTTAAAGCCTACAGGCATAAATATCATAACAGCTTCAAATGGGGTCGAAGCGATTGAAAAGGTCAATTCACATTCAGAAATTGATTTAATAATAATGGACATTCAGCTCCCCCAATTAAATGGTTTGGCAGCTTCCAAAAGAATTAAAGCAGAATATGATATTCCGATAATTGCTCAATCAGCATATCTGCAACATGAATACGAAAAACAATGTAATGCACTGGGTTGTAACGACTTTATTCAAAAACCAATCATAACAGATGAACTGATGTCAAAAATTGAAAGCTATATTTAATATTGAGAATCCCAAATCTCATAACGTAAAATCCCAAATCTAATTTATATTTTGATTTAGTTTTTTTTTATTATTTTTAAGTTTAATCTAAAACAAATAAAATGACTAACTTAAAAATGTCCACCCTTCTTGTACTGATTATAATTTGTTTACTCACAGTTTCTAAATCACATGCACAAAGTAACGCTGGGGATACAACCATCAACTATCTAAAAAAAACAGCAGTTAAACTATTACAACCACATTCCAATATGACATTTTCGTTTGGTACGGAAGAACTAAAAAATGAAGTACCTGACTTAAATATTAAAATCCCTGAGTTAAAGGATACCCTTAATCACCTTGAAGAACTAAAAGGTAATTATGACGACTGGCACATTTTCTATAAAATTGGCAAGTTGTACAAACACTTTGGAATGGAAAAAAATGCCTATGACTATTATTCAAGTGCATACAACCTCATCACAACAGAAATAAAAAAGGACAGCCTTAACTCTGTATATTTCTCTGATATGGGAAATTTATACCTGGATATTAAAAACAATCAGTATGCTTTTGCCTACTATAAAATGGCCTATGAATTAAACTCTGATGATACAGCAGCATTGAATATTTTACCAATGTTCTACATTTTCTCAGGCGACTCAGAGAGTGCAATAAATATTATAGATAAAAATTTAAAAAATAACCCTAAACACCTTAATTCATATATATGGTATGCAACCATGATCGTGATGGATAAATTTAAAGAAGACAATAAGGCTAAAGACATTTTGAACAAAAAAGTGGAAGATATATTTAATTTAGACTTGATTAAAACTGCATCAGAAAAATATAAAAGTGATCCACGATTTTCTGTATTATATAATTTGAGCAAATTACTGGCAATGTTCGCAAAATATGCGTTGATTTTAGATGATTTTAAAAAATTGGATCTCGTAAAACACGATAAAAACGAACTGAAAAAATTACAGAAATTCTTTAAGAAAGCCCTAACCAACAAACAATTTAAAAACAAGTATATTATTTACAAAGCACTAGGTTTTACATATATATTTCAAAAAGATCATGCAAAAGCAATTCATAATTTTCAGTTAGCTATGAATTTATGGCCAAAAGATAAATTATCGCAAGACTACTACATCCTTTTTTCTACATATTATTTCCTGAATGAGGACACATTAAAAGCGCTAGAAGTAATAAATAAAAAAATTGAACAAGATGAAAGGTTGCACCAACTAAACCCTGGTGATTATGTTCTAAAAGGGAATGTTTATTTAAATATGCAGAAATATCCCGAAGCACAAAAAGCTTACAATGCTGCCACAGAATTGAGTTTAAAAACCAAAGATGCCTGGTTAGGTTTGGCGGTTTTAGAATTACAAAAAAACAAACTCATGGAAGCCAATAATTATATTAATAAAGCGTATGATTTAGATAAAGAATATTATTTAAGCTATGCTTTATTTGGCATAATAACGCTTATGGCAGACGATAAAAAACAAGCAAAAGGTGCACTTGAAAAAGCCATGGAGTTAAAACCTGATGATAAAGATATAAAAGAAATTTATGAGGTGTTTTTTGGTGGGGAGTAATTTTATTTTTTCTAAAACGAAAGCACTTATTCTATTTTAGAAGCTAAACTGGAATAACTATTTCCATTTGGGAAGCAAAATTGGAATAATCAATTCCATTTTTGCTTTATTTTAAATATCCACAGGCTAAACTGCTTTTTTTATACCGTGGAACTGAAAAAATAAAAAAAGGAAACATATTCGTTATACCTGTTGATATATTCTTAAAGCAATTGGTTCCAAACAAACCCTTATACAAAATGTAATATTCGCTATTAACCTGAGTTCGATGTAAGCATTTAGATAAATTACTGAAAATCAATTAAAACATTCATATAATAAATTTCTTATATCGAACTCAGGCTAGTATATATTGATATTACATCTATGAGCTTTTCACAGAACTGAAGGGAATAACAAAGCAGGTTAACCCGCATTATTCCCCGCTAAGGCGGGGCAGGCTATGAGTTTTTCTAATCATGAACCTTTAGCTCGGCGGTAGCCAATCTAAATGCGAGAACCGAAACGCTGAAGGCGTGAGCTCACTGAAAGTAAACCCCGACTTAGTAAAGCTTAGTTTTGGGTATCCAAAATTTTAGCTGAACTTAGTCGCTTTCGCAGAAAGCAATAATTCTATGAACGTGCTTGCACCTCAGCGCAGCTAATTATTGAGGTTAATAAAATTCACTTAAAGACGCCGTAATCCCTTTGTGTATTTCATACCAAAACTCAAAAGCCGCATTTTTTTTATCTTTTTCAAACATATCCAGCCATTTATCAAGCTCAGGATCATCAACTTTGTCAATTTCTTTTTTCCTTTTTAGGAAAGTATAAACATAATCAATATTTTTTTCCGACTCCCAAAAGACTGATGAATTACGACCGTTTATCCTGCTTGCCGTAGCTGATATTTTTTGCAAAAAGTTTTTACTATCACCATAAAGTGACTCAACAATTTCAGGCACCATTTCTTCTGCCCAGGCGCGGTGGAATCTGCAAACCCCCATATTGTCAAGAATCAGTTCTTGTTTAAACCGTTTAGCACTATACTTTCCCAATTCTCTGGGGGGCAAAAAGTCTTTTCCATAATGGTTATAATATTTCCCCATAATGGGCATTGGCGATAACACACCGGCTGTCCAGTATTGGTTTGGCACCATCCATCCATTGCGGGCATAGGCCGTATATACAAACGAATCAAGTAAACTCTTATTTTTTTCACGAGAAGCCCTTCGTGCAAATTTCCTTGCGCCCTCTGAAAGGTCAACAATGCCTTTTTTATTAATAATATTATCTAACAACTCAATTCCCAAATCGGCATTATGCATTGAATGTTCAATAAGATTAAAACCATCAGTCTTGAAATAGGGCATTTTAGATACACCAAGCTCTTCTTTGTTAAAATAAGATTTATCAAGGCATTCCATCAACCATGAAAGCACCCCACCTACAGAAATAGCATCAAAACCATAAGAATCTGCCTTTCGGTTTATTTTTTCCGCAGCCCGTTGGTCAAATACCCCAATTAGAGGCCCCATAGTCTGGTAAGGTTCATAATCTTTTTTGTAATGATCGTTCATTTTTTTACAAACTGCCACACAAGGTTCCCCGCAATTTTTTTGCTGCTTTTTTTCTATGGTCTCTTCGTTAAACTGTTTCAGGTAATGGTTTTCAATAAACTCCTCTGAAATTTCAAGCCTTTCATCCTCAGAATTGTAAATTGTATTATAATTAAAAGCCATTATGTTTCCACCCATGGTTGCGTAATTGACCCCAAAAGTACCACCGGTGTCAAATTTAGGGTCAAACCGATATTTTTTTGTGGCCTCAAGGTCTTTTGCAGCCATTTTTTTATCATACCGGTCAATAAACCATTGATCGGCCACTTTTCTGTCCCTGAAATCCTCATCAACAAAAGTGCCGCCATAAATAACAGCAGCTATTCCATGTTCACGAAGAAGCTTAGTCCCAAAACCACCTCTTCCTGCCCAGGTATCCACATGGGTTAATTTGCCTTTTTTTATAGGAACTGAACAAATACCACCAAAATCAGTTGATAATGATGCCGCCCCTGTTGCTAATATCCTGGGGGCGTTTGGATAACGATTTCCAAATTTCTCATAGGTATAGTCCATTAAACTATAAATCCCCCCTCTTCCGGAATTCCATATATCCTCAACATTTGCCGGATGAATTTCTACATTAATTTCTTCGCCATGGATTCGGTTAAGGTACAATATTGAAGGTGTTGGTGCTTTGCCAATAATTGATAACATATTGATACCCAGGTTATCAAAAACCAACCCGGCACCACCCATTGATGAAATATAAAAACCGCCCCAGTTTGGCGAGAACCCGTTAAATATTAACCTGTTAAATCCTGAAAAAATAGATTTGGCCAGCAAACCTACCCCGATATTTAAACTATTGTGTTTGGCAGCGAGGTGCAAACCCAGGTCTATCGGGCCATAAAAATCACCTACTTTGTATTTTTTTGTTTTGTAAAAAGAAGTTGAAGAATCAATTATTAAAACTTTTAAGGAAGTATCCATAGGTCTTATCTTTGAAACTATATTATATCTGCAAATTAGTCATAATGAAATCTACACTTTGCAATTAATATTTCGTCATCTTTTACAGAATAAATCAGTCGATGTTCTTTATCAATTCTACGAGACCAAAATCCTTTGTACTTGTGCTTTAAGGGTTCAGGTTTACCAAGTCCGGAAAATGGTGTCCGTGAAATATCTTTTAACAGGTCATTTATTTTTTTCACATACTTTTTATTGGTCTTTTGCCAATATAAATAGTCTTCCCAGGATTCATCAACAAAAATGTATCTCATTATTCAATTAAGTCTTTTTGAAACGATGATCCGCTTTTTAATTTCTCAATTGCTGAGTCGAGCCTGGATTCATTCTTTTGGGATGATAATTCATGTTGTGTTGTAGTTAAGGAATTGTATTCATCCAAAGAAATTACAACCACACCAGAATCTTTCCCACGATTTATAATCAAGGTTTCAAAATTCTCAGTTACAGAATCAAAATACTTTTTTATGTTTTGACGAAAGTCTGAAATTGTTGCTGACAACATAATCAAATTTATTAGTACTAAATAAAGTACAAATATACGTACAAACTATAAGTTGTGCAAGTTTTCATGCTAAATTGAGCTTACATGTATAAACACAATTTATAGAGCTTTATTTGTTCAATCACAAATTATATTTCCTGAAAATCATCTCCTCCCTCTACCCTTTCCAACTCACTACCAACCCTTGATTTCAAATAAGGGATTATGGCCTGATCATAATTAGCTACCGTATTAACATCAAAAATCATAGAGTTATTGGTATCATCCAGGTATTCTTCTGTTTCAGTTCCGGAAAGGAAACGCCAACCACTATCATCTTTGTCAAATGGTTTTTCGCGGTACATAAAACCTACCTGCATACCTTCAACTGTAATTTTATCAGATACATAACTATATCCCGATAATGAGGTAAGTTCTTTTATTTCTTCGGGTTTTAATTTGAATTTTTTTTCGGTCATAAATAGTTGGCTATCTAAGGTTGAGCTTTTAAATAATTATTATGCTTTTTATTAACACCTTTTTTTATTTAATTTTCAGTGAATTCATAATTTCATCTGCAGTCATTTCCCATTCAGTAATACTTTTTTCTGTGCAATTAAATGTGCAAAGCAATAATTTTTTATCCAAGTCTGTAAAAAATATGACATTATATATTTTTGTATCAATTGCCGGTGTTATTAATTTCAAATAACCAATTTTTTTTCCATTTATATTTTTCGACCCAGAACCTTTCCATTCAGCAGAAGGATACATATTTTTAAAAGTTTTAACAAAATTTTCTACATAAGGCTCAATTAGCTCTTGACTGGCTTTATTTTCCGTTAAATTCAATGCAACATTTATTCCACCTGTTTCATTTGAATAAACCAATGTAGGTCGCCTTTCAGAAGGATATTTTACTTTCATTAATTCTTCTGACATTATTTCAAAGTCTTTAGGTATTTTTAATTCAACTTTATCATTTAATAATGATTTATTTACAAGTTCAATTTTACCAATTGTCATTGAAAGTGACGTAATTATAAGTATTCCAATAAATAGGAATTTTAAATTTTTCATCTGTTTATTTTTAATTGTTTTTAATTTGCCAGATGGAACCGCAAGATGAAAAATAATCATTGCTCATGTGTGTTAATGATTATTTTTATCATACTTGTTTCATTTTGTTATCATTCTAGAATTTATTTCTTTTTCCCTTTACCCTTATTTTTACTATTACCTTTACCATTGCCATTGTTTCCTTTATTCCCTTTATTTTTATGTGCTTTACCACTTGCATTTCCTTTTAGGGCGTGAAATTGAGCTGAACCAGGTTTAATTCCCATTTGTTTTGCCATATACCCCCAACCTTTATTTCTATGATTTCTGAAAACTATGATTACATTATCAATTGGCCTTCTTGAAATTCTGGATATTTCAAATGCGAAATAAATATCAGCAGGTTGCATTTTTACGGTATTACGCATATAATTAATCTTCTTGTCTGATGTTCTATACGTAAGCCTTATATCAGTCCTAAACTTTCCATAATCCCTCTTTGCTGAAGTATTGATACGATTCAAATCAATATCTAGTTGAGCACTTCCTGACCTAAATGCTGTTTGTGCAAAAGTTGTACTAAAAATAGCAACTGCAATTAATAAGAAACTTAGTTTTTTCATCATATTTTATTTTTATATTATAAATTATTAACGTTATTTTTTAAATTATTTATACTTTTTTAATTCAAATATTTACTTTTGTCGGTTTGTTAATTGAAATTTAGAATTTGCTATATAACCAATATGGCAATCATTAAGTATAAAATGTTTTGAAATTCAATTCACAATAATAAAAAAAGAAAGTATTAATTTTTAATATTAAAAGTTAAAAAGATATAAAGCATGAAAGTATCATACAACTGGCTTAAAAACTACATAAATACAGATATTGATTATAAAGAACTATCGGTAATTTTAACCAATACCGGCCTTGAGGTAGAAGGTATTGAGCATTTTCAATCAGTAAAAGGTGGTCTGGAAGGATTGGTAATTGGAAAAGTAGTTGAAAACTCAAAACACCCGGATGCTGACCGTTTAAGCCTTACAAAAGTGGATATCGGGACCGGTGAGCTTTTACCTATTGTATGTGGTGCACCCAATGTCGATGCCGGTCAAAAAGTTGTTGTTGCCACTGTTGGCACCACGCTTTATGATGGTGATAGCGAATTTAAAATTAAGAAAGGAAAAATCCGTGGGCAGGTTTCTCTCGGAATGATCTGCGCTGAAGATGAAATTGGTTTGGGCACTTCCCATGACGGGATTATGGTACTTGATGAAAATGCACAAATTGGCCAACAGGCAAAGGAATACTTTGATATTGAAGAAGATATAGTATTTGAAATTGGCCTTACACCAAACCGTATTGATGGCGCTTCGCATATTGGAACAGCCCGGGATTTGGCAGCATTTTTTAGCCAGGAAAAGAAAACTGAATATTCAAAACCTTCAATTGATGCATTTAAAATAGACAATACCAATAATCATATAGGTGTGACAATTGAGAATGAAGAAGCTTGTAAAAGGTATGCCGGGCTTACTATTTCAGGTATTGAAATAAAAGAATCACCGGATTGGTTAAAAAACAGGTTAAAAGCAATAGGTTTAAACCCGATAAATAATGTGGTAGATATTACCAATTTTGTTTTGCAAGAAACAGGACAACCACTACATGCTTTTGATGCAGATATGATTAAAGGCAAACAGGTTATTGTTAAAACACTTGATAAAGGCAGTAAGTTTACTACTTTGGATGAAGAGGAAAGAGAATTAAATGAAAACGATTTAATGATCTGTAACCCTGAAGAAGGAATGTGCATTGCCGGAGTTTTTGGTGGTGCTAAGTCAGGAGTTACTGATAAAACCACAAGTATTTTCCTTGAAAGTGCATATTTTGATTCTGTTTACGTTCGAAAAACATCTAAACGTCACGCTCTTCAAACAGATTCATCATTTCGCTTTGAACGGGGCGTAGATCCAAACAATGTAATATATGCACTAAAAAGAGCAGCTTTACTAATAAAAGAACTGGCCGGGGGTAGTATTTCATCGGAAATTGTAGATGTTTATCCAAACCCGGTTGCTGATCATCGTGTAAATATAAAATACAACAATGTTGACCGTTTAATTGGTAAGCAAATACCTCATGATAAGATTAAAAACATATTGGAATCGCTTGAAATTAAAATAGTTGAAGAAACAACAGACGGTTTGGTTTTAGATGTTCCACCATATAGGGTTGATGTTACCAGGGAAGCTGATATTATTGAAGAAATTCTAAGGATTTACGGATATAATAATATTGAAACATCAACCGATGTTAAATCAACCATTTCGTATGCGCCAAAACCTGACAGGAATAAATGGAAAAACACCATTTCTGATCTATTAAGCAATATAGGTTTTAATGAAGCCATGTCAAATTCATTGACAAAATCTGCTTATTATGAAAAGCTTGAATCATATAAAGCAAAAAATACAGTAAAGATTTTAAACCCTCTGAGTTCAGATTTAGATGCTTTACGCCAAACTTTGCTTATGGGAGGTTTAGAAGCAGTTATTTATAATGAAAACCGTAAAAACCAGGATTTAAAACTTTATGAATTTGGTAATTGTTATTTTATTAACCCGGAAAATACTGATGAAAATACCTTAAATAAATATAGTGAAGAAAACCATTTAGCATTATTTATTAGCGGAAACAAAAATGAAGTTAATTGGAACCAAAAAACTGAAAAATCAAATTTTTATGATCTAAAAGCATATACCGACCAGTTATTAAAACGTTTAGGCTATTCAATTGAAAATTTTAAAGTTGAGGAAATTGCGAATGATATTTTTGATTATGGTTTAAGTTATCAATTAGGAAACAAAACTTTTGTTGATTTTGGATTGGTATCAAAATCTTTAAGAAAATCATTTGATTTAGAAAGAGATGTTTTCTATGCTGATTTTAACTGGGATGTGTTAATGAACAAGCTTCCAAAAACAAAACAGTTTAAAAGTATTTCAAAATACCCGGAAGTGAGCCGCGATTTAGCTTTACTTGTAGATAAATCGGTAAAATTTAATCAAATAAAAGAATTAGCTTTTAAATCAGAAAGAAAACTACTTAAAAAAGTTTCAATTTTTGATATTTACGAAGGTGAAAAGCTTGGTGAGAATAAAAAATCTTATGCAATTAATTTCATTATACAAGATGAGCTTAAAACCCTGAAAGATAAGCAAATTGACAAAATAATGAATAACTTAATCAGGGTTTATGAAAAGGAACTTGGGGCAAAGCTAAGATAGAAACCTTATCACAGGTTTTTTTAGGAAAACAAAGAAATGAAACCGCTAAGACGCAAAATCGCAAAGATTTAACGGCAAGGTAAAACTTTGCATCTTTGTGCCTTTGCGGTTAATATTCAATTTATATAACAGACCAAAAAATTTCACCTCTTGTCTTCCTCTTACCTAATCCTATCCAGTGACTTTACCAGCTTTTCATCCTTTTTAATTCCCCGGAAAGCCATATACGTTAAAATAGCACTTATTAAAGGAAATATTGCTGCAAAAGAAAAATGAACAGTAGCACCAAGTTCATTAAAGGCCGTATAAATATAAAAATAGGCCAATCCAAGTGAGCCTAGCATCAACATAATATTAATAATACTCAGGCGCATTTGTAACATTCGGTTTTTAAATAAAAAAATACTTATCAGACCAATTATCAGTATTACTCCAAAAAGAATAGCCAATGGCATACTCGGAATGGTCAGAACTTCTATATTGTCAGCCAATTCATATATTCCACGGTATCTAAATATATATATTAAGTTCTCACTCACTAACAATTCTGATAAAGGAAATATAAAAACCAGAAAAATTAGCACTGCAGATAAAAATAAGAATAAGGTTTGTATTCGTTGTATCATGATTTTGCTTTTTGAATTTTTTGGCAAAATTAATACAAAATTCTTTTTTACGATAATTTGAGATAAGAAATTGAGTAATGGTAAATATATTGTTGCGATACAAAATTGTTAGGCAATTTTAAATAATGATGTTTTTTTATATTTTCTCAGATGGTTATGCTAACCAATTTGGAGGTCCAAAAGAGAAAAAAATTCATAAAAAACTTTTAGCTTTTAGCTTAATAATTTGTAAATTCGCCAAATCCAAAAACGAACCATCAAACAAAAGGTGTCTTCTTGTAAGATACCTCAACTAAAAACAGCCATTGTATTTAAAAACAGAAGAACATCTGTCAAATTATAACAATAGTTTAAAATTGTATTTGACGATAATTTAATTCCCCAAATTTACTTAAGTGGTATTAAAATGAAAAAATTCTTACTTGTTATTTTTTACCTGTTTAGTCTGATGGTTTCTTTGAACGCTCAAAATAATATTTCCAAATTAGAGAAACGCCTTAGAACTGAAAGTGGGAAAGATAAATTTCATACTCAATATAAATTATCCAAACTCTATTTGACGATTTCACCGAAAAAAAGCCTTTCATATGCTATTAAAGCTTACGAGAATGCCAAAAAACTAGAAAGCCTTAATATGCAAGCAAATGCATTAAACCTGATTGGAACCGCTTATTATAAACAGGAAAAATACAAATTGACCATTAGATTTTATGAAAAAGAATTGACCATCAGGGAGAAACTTAATCAAAAAACATCAGAAGCAAAAACACTATTTAATATAGGCACTGCTTATGAAGCTAACAAAAAAGAAAGAAAAGCTTTAATATCATATCAGCAAGCACTAAAAGCGGCAAAATCAATTAAATATCCAGATCTTGTGTATAAAGCTTATGAATCAATTATTAGAATATTTACAAATCAAAATAATTTTAAAGAAGCATTTTGGTATCTACAGGAATCTAACATTTATAAAGGTGCAACTAAAGTAACACGTGAACAAAGAAAAATAAATATTTTAGAAACTAAATATGAAGAAAGGAAAAAAGAACTAAAAGAGAAAGAATCTGAATTGAGTCTGATTGACAGCACTTTATCAATTATTCAGCTTGAAAATGAAACACTGGAGCATGAGACCGCTCGTAAAAATATTAGAATAAACAACTTAACAACTGAAACAGAAGAGCAAAGGCTCACTATAGCTGTAAAAGACGCTGAAGTAAAAAGACATCGACAATGGCTTATTTCTTTTGCAGTCTTCTTTACCCTAATTCTAATATTTTCAATACTATTGTACAAATCATATAAGGAAAAAAAGAAAGCAATTAAACTTTTGGCTATGCAAAATACTGAAATCCTTGAGAAAAATGAAGAAATAGCCTCTCAATCAGATGAACTACAAATACAAAGGGATATAGCACTGAAAAGCAAACAAGAAATAATTGATAGTATTAATTATGCCAAGCGAATACAAAAAGCAATTTTCCCATCTAAAAATTATGTGAATGAAATACTACAGGATTACTTTGTTTTGCTAAAGCCCAGGGATATTGTCAGTGGCGATTTTTACTGGATAAAAAAAATTAGAAATTTCACCATTATTGCTGTTGCAGATTGTACAGGGCATGGTGTGCCGGGCGCCTTTATGAGCATGTTAGGAATATCTTTTTTAAATGAAATTGTTGGACCAAAGAGTTTAGAAAGTACGGACGTAATTTTAAACCATCTACGTAATAAAGTTAAAAAATCACTTCGCCAAAAAGGAAAAGATGGTGAAACCAAAGATGGGATGGACATTGCATTGTATATTATCAATACTGAAACTTTAGAATTACAGTATTCAGGTGCGTATAATCCTTTGTATATTATTAGTGAAGACACAAAACCACAATTAAATATTATTAAAGCAGATCGCCAACCTATTGCTGTTCACGTAATAGAAAACGATTTTACAAATCATAAATTCCAACTTAAAAAAGGAGATTGTTTATATTCATTTTCCGATGGTTATACTGCCCAGTTTGGAGGTAAAAATGGACAAAAATTTAAACCTAATAACTTTAAAGAAGTCTTATTGGCTAATTACAAAAAACCTATGAGTGAACAAAAAAAGGTTTTAACCAAAACCATTGATAAATGGATGGGGAAAAATCATGAACAAGTTGACGATATCATTGTTTTGGGGGTGAGAGTTTAATCCTGTTAGGAGTTTTGATTTTGATTATTCTGTATTGACAATTAGTCTGAATGGAATAGCATAATTATTTGATTAAGAGTAAAATATTAATTAACAGACAAATGAATAGATTATTACTTGTAATTTTATGCCTTTTTAGCATAATAGCTTTATCAAAAGCGCAAAATAATATTTCCAAATTAGAAAAACGCCTTAAAACAGAAAAGGGCAAAGATAAATATGAAACTTTATATAAATTATCAAAACTCTATTTAACGATTTCACCAAAAAAAAGCATTGATTATGGTAATCAAGCTTATGACATGGCAAAAAAGTTAAAAAAACAAAGTATGCAGGCAAATGCATTAAACCTGATTGGAACCGCATATTATAAACAGAAAAAGTATAAATCTGCCATTAAATATTATGAAAAGGAATTAGCCATAAGGAAAAAACTTCGTCAAAGAGTATCAAAAGCAAAAACCTTATATAATATAGGATCTGTTTATGAAGCAAATAATAAAGAAAAAAAAGCATTTACAGCCTACAAGCAAGCACTTAAGGCAGCTAAAGCAATTAAATACCCCGGTTTAGTATATAAAAACTACGAGTCAATTATTAGGATTTATGCAAGTCAAAAGAATTACAAAGAAGCTTTTACCTATTTACAGGAATATAATAATTACAAAGGCAAAGCTAAAGGATCTTATACAAAGCGTAAGATAGATATTTTAGAAACGAAATATGAAGAAGGGAAAAAAGAACTGGAAGAGAAAGAATCTGAATTAAACCTGATTGATAGCACATTATCTATTGTGCAGGATGAAAAAGAAATATTGGAGGATGAAAAAGAAATATTGGAGGATGAAAAAGAAACCCTAAAAGACGATACAATACGTAAAAGCTTAAAAATAAGCAACTTGTCCACTGAGACAAAAGAACAAAAATTGACTATCGCAGAACAAGAAGAAGAAGTAAGAACACAACGACAATGGCTTATAGCTTTTGCTTCCTTTTTTATGGTAATCCTGATATTTTCTATATTATTGTATAAATTGTACAAGGCAAAGAAAAAAGCAAATAAAATACTTGCCTTACAAAATGCCGAAATAATTGAAAAAAATGAAGAAATACTAATTCAGTCTGAACAATTACTTCAAAGAAATAGAAAAATAGAAAACCAGAAAAAAGAGCTGGAAGAACAATCTGAAGAATTAGAAAAACACTGGAACATTGCTCTTAAAAGTAAAGCTGTGATTCTTGATAGTATTAATTATGCTAAAAAAATTCAGAAAGCTGTATTCCCGTCAACAGAATACATAAATGAAGTTTTAGATGATTACTTTCTTTTGTTTAAGCCAAGAGATATTGTCAGTGGAGATTTTTACTGGATAAAAAAGATTGAGAATTCAATAATCATTGCAACTGCAGATTGCACAGGACATGGAGTTCCTGGGGCATTTATGAGCATGTTGGGAACATCTTTTTTAAATGAAATTGTGCGCCCACGAAATATGGAAAACACTGGTGAAGTTTTAAACCTTCTGCGACACAAAGTAAAAAACTCACTTGGACAAAAAGGCAGAAAAAATGAAGCAAAAGACGGAATGGACATGGCCTTATACTCAATTAATACGGAAACTTTAGAATTACATTATTCCGGTGCACATAATCCACTTTATATCATTAGGGAAAACTCTGAAGAAGAACTGACTATATTGAAAGCAGATCGTCAACCCATTGGCATACATATAATTGAAAAGGAATTTACTAATCATAAATACCAACTTCAGAAAGGTGATTGTTTGTATACATTTTCAGATGGTTATACTGACCAGTTTGGTGGTGAACAGGGGCGGAAATATAAAGTTAAAAGCTTTCAGGAAGTTTTGTTGGCAAATTACAAAAAACCTATGAGTGAACAAAAAGAGATTTTAAATACTAACTATGAAAAATGGATAGGCAATAAACATAACCAAATTGACGATATCCTTGTTCTGGGGATGAAAGTTTAACCCTATTGTCAGTTTTGATTTTAATATTGTTTATTGACAATTAGCCTGAATGGAATTGCATATTATTTGATTAATAATAAAATAATGAACAAATTATTACTTGTAATTTTATACTTTTTTAGTTTTATAGTTATATCAAAAGCGCAGAATAATATCCCTGAATTAGAAAAAAGTTTGAAAACTGATACAGGAAAGGATAAATTTGAAACATTATACAATTTATCAAAAGCCTATTTATCTGTTTCGCCCAAGAAAAGCCTTAGTTATGGAAATGAGGCTTATGATATTGCTAAAAGACTAAGGGATAAAAGCATGCAGGCAAATGCTTTAAATATGATTGGAACTGCTTATTATAAACAAAATAAATACAAATATGCTATTAAATACTATGAAAAAGAATTAGCTATTAGAGATGAGCTTGGCCAAAAATTCTCAAAAGCAAAGATATTATATAATATCGGTTCTGTTTATGAAGTAAATAATAAGAAAAAAAAAGCATACACAAATTACAAATTGGCTCTTAAAGAATCGAAATTACTTAAATATCAAAACCTGTCATATAAATGTTATGAATCTCTTATCAAGCTTTTTGTTAACCAAAGAGATTACAAAGAAGCATTTTTATATTTGCAAGAATATCAAGAAGTCAAGGGTTCAATAGATATTAGCCGTAAACAACATAAAATAGACATCCTGGAGACCAGATTTCAAGAAGAAAAAAAAGAAAAAGAAGAGAAAGAATTACAGTTAAACCTAATTGATAGTACGCTTAACATCATAAAAAGTGAAAAAGAAACACTAGTCAAAGATACAATTGAAAAAAATCTGGAAATTAGTGACCTAACCACAGAAACAATTGAGCAAAAAAATACAATCCAGGAACAAAAAGCTGAAGTAGACAGGCAGCGACAATGGCTTTTTGCTTTTGGTGCCTTCTTTACGATAATTCTAATATTTTCAATTCTGTTATACAAATCCTATACAGCAAAGAAAAAAGCGCATAACTTACTCGTTATACAAAGTGAAGAAATAAAAGTTCAATCAGAACAGCTCCTTCAAAAAAATATTAAAATTAAAAAGCAGAAAGCAGAACTGGAAGCACAATCTGAAGAAATAGAGAAACACTGGGATATTGCTTTAAAAAGTAAAACAGAGATTATTGATAGTATTAATTATGCTGAGCGAATTCAAAAAGCTATTTTACCCTCAGAAAAATATATGAATGAAGTATTAGGGGAGTATTTTGTTTTACTAATACCCAAGGATATTGTTAGTGGTGATTTTTACTGGATCAAAAAAATTAAAGACTTCATCATTATTGCTGTTGCAGATTGTACTGGGCATGGAGTTCCCGGAGCATTTATGAGTATGTTGGGAATATCTTTATTAAATGAAAATTTGGGTTCAGGAAATATAAACAATGCCGGAGAAATTCTAAACCTTCTGCGCAACAAAATAAAATCATCCCTGGGTCAAAAAGGTAAATTCAATGAACCAAAGGATGGAATGGACATTGCCTTATGTATTATTAATATCGAAACCCTGGAACTTCAATATTCCGGCGCATATAATCCTCTATACATAATTAGGGAAAACCCTGAAGTAGAACTGAAAATATTAAAAGCAGACCGACAACCTATTGCCTTTCATAGAAAAGAAAAAAATTTTACAAATCATAATTTCCAACTTCGAAAAGGCGACTGTTTATATTTATTTTCAGATGGTTATTCCGACCAGTTTGGCGGGGAAAAAGGGGATAAATTTAGATCAGAAAACTTTAGGGAAATTTTATTAAACATCTACAAAAATCCAATGAGCAAACAAAAAGTAATTTTGGATAAAACCATTGCAACATGGATGGGGCAAAACTATAAACAAGTAGATGATGTTATTGTATTTGGAATGAGAATATAATAATCCCTATTAATCTCACTTATTTGAGCGCACTCCGAAAAGCCGCGGCTAAAATTAGAAAATCAGCATCTTCTGAGTAGTCTCTTATTTTAATGTCATTTTTTTAAATTCTTCATGACTTCCCTTAAATACATTGAAATCGACATTATGATTAATTCCATCAAGTTTTCCGGATTCTGAAAACTGCCATATTTTCCAGTTTTTAAATCGTGGTTGCTTTACCCTGTTAAAATTCGCAATCCAGAAAATATAATTTTGAAAATTTGTATCACTTAAATAATCCTTATAATAGCTATCAGCAGTATAAATAATCGGTTTTATCCCAAAATGTTTTTCTACCTTATTAAGCCATTTTTTCAATCCTTTTTTTAGTGATTTTATTGATTGTAAATTTGGTATCGCTTCAATATCCAAAACCGGTGGTAAATCACCTTTTTCAAGATTAACAATACTAATGAAATTATCGGCTTGTTTGATTGAGTTTTCATCCGGTCGATAGTAATGGTAGGCTCCCCGTGTAATACCAAGTTTCTTTGCATTTAGCCAATTTGTTGAAAATTCCAGATCTTCTTCATCTTCGCCAATAGCTGCCCTCATAATAATAAATGATATTTTCTCACCATTTTTAAATTGTTTCACTTTCCCCCACTCTATCTCACCTTGATAATGTGAAATATCAACACCAAATATTCTATTTCTATAGTTTTCGAATACCTTTTCTTCATGAGATTTAATTATTGTTGCCGTGCTTAAATTACGTTGTATATTAATAATAGTATATCTGATCGTAAGAACAGTAACAAATAAAAGGAATAGACCTAACAGGCTGATATAAATATTTTTTTTAGTCAAACGCATGGTTAAAAATAGGTTTATATTTTAGGATTGCAAATTTTTTACCCCATTTTAGATATTCATTTTTTACAATAAAAAAAGACCAACATTTCTGATGGTCTCAATTATTTTAAGATTGTATATTATTACTATTAATATCTTTGATTTCCGGAAAATCTGCTATTTCCGTTAATTTCGCTGTTCCTGTTGTACCCATTGTTTCTGTTATAACCACCGTTTCCTCTGTTTTCTGTTTTCGGTACTGATTTCTTAACAACAATGGTACTATCGTCGTATTCGCATTCGTCAAGCTCTTCAATTGCTTTTAAAGCTTCTTCATTGTTTTTCATCTCTACAAAGCCAAATCTTTTTGATTGACCTGTAAATTTGTCGGTAATAACCTTGGCAGATTCTACCGTTCCATAATCTTCAAATAATTCTTGTAAGTCCTCGCTGGTAATAGCAGAACTTAACTTAGCTACAAAAATGTTCATATGTATATTAAATGTTTAATAAATAAAATTGATAGGAATTTAAGAAAGCAGATCAAAAAAATAAGGGAAGTGCAAAACTAGAATTACTATATGGAGGGCAAAGGTAGAATTTAAATCCACATTCTGTTATAAAATGCTAATAATCTACAATTTATTATGATTTTTTAACAATTAACTTTCAATTTCATCATTGCTGACTCCTCCTATTTTGTGAGTTAAACTATTTGATCAATTCTTTTAACATTGACTCTAAATTCCTCTGCTCATCTGATTTTTTAATGATAAATACTTTTTTTTTCGTTCCTACTTCTCTTATTATCAACAATCCTGAAGTTTTTATCCGATTGGGTATTTGAATTATATCATTTTTGAAAATAGATTCAAACTCAAGATATACTTTTTTGAAGTCTTTTTGTGTTATTTTATTTTTTGAAGGTTCACCACCATCGTACAATCCACTGGAACTCATTTGCTTGCTAACAGGTTGGAAAAAGATACTATCTTGGGTCACTATATAAAGGTTTCCATTACCATCAGAATATTCAAATACCATATTGTTAATATTTTTTAATGAATTAGTCTCTTGAGCAATACTATTTATAGTAAAAACTATTGTTGCCAAAAGCAATAGCGATTGTTTTTTCATTTGATTCTTTTTTATTGTCAGTTTTAATCATAAACATTTCACAATTTAGTGAAAATTTTTCAAATCAATAATATCTTTGTTCTGGTTTGTAAAATCCACAAAACATTTAACAAATTTGCAAAATGAGCAAAAGAGAACTAAAAAAATACTTGTATCAACTAAACAAAGAACAACTTGAGGAACAAATTACCGATTTATATTCACGATTTAAAGAAGTAAAAGTTTTTTACGATTTTGTCTTTAATCCAAAGGAGGATAAATTATTAGACGAATGCAAATTCAAAATTTCCAAAGAATATTTTCCTCTAAATGGAAGACGTCCAAAAGCACGTCGTTCAGTTGCTCAAAAATACATTAAGCACTTTAAGCAATTAAGTGTTGAGGCTTCAATTATTGCCGATGTAATGCTTTACAATATTGAAATAGCACAAAGTTATTCCCGTGAAAAGGAAATAAAACAAGATGCCTTTTATAAAAGTATATTAAAATCTTTTGAAGAAGCAACAGCGTTTATTTATGAAAACTCCCTTCAAAAAGACTTTAAGTCTCGGTTGCAAGGAGTTGTAAATGAAGCAATTTCACAAAACTGGTATAATAAAGGTTTCTTTGAGAAAACTTTAATTTCTGTTCGTCTCTAATAAAATAACTGACAAAAAAACAGTTATTTAGCATTTATAAAAATATTACATCATTTTTTGATATTTTTAAGTGCTGTATGAAAAAAAGTAAAATCATATCTTTTCAGATAATCTTAGCACAAATAACAGCTATTGCAATATGGTTTGTAATAACTGTTGTTCAATGGTCAAACAATCCAAAAAGCAACCCTGGTATATCAATACCGCTAATTGTCAGAGGCGTTGAAGCTTTCTCTATCTTTATAGTTTCAGGTGGGTTAATTTTTACAATATACAAGGTAAAAGAATTTTTTAAACCTTATGCTTTAAGGCTTATTTTGTTACTTGTGATATATATACCTGCCATGTTAACAAACCTCTTATCGCTTGCCATAAGGGATTTAATTGGTTTTGCTCCTCCTCAAATTGACGGTTTTTTCTTTATACAAAGTCTTCATTTCTATATCCCCTTACTCTTGGTATTTGTAGTATATGCAGTAGTAAAAAACAGGATTGATTTACAACTGGAAAAAGAAAACAAGCTAAAGGCAGAAAGTCTTGCACAACAGGCAAAATGGATGATGTTAAGATACCAGGTAAACCCACATTTTTATTCAATGCATTAAATTCAATCAGGGCACTTATTGGGCATGATGATAATAAGGCCAGAAAAATTGTAACGGAGATGTCCGAATATTTTCGCTATAGCTTATCGATTGAGAAAAAGACACTGGTTAAGGTAAAAGAGGAAATTAAGGAAAATGTTGTACTTTTAATCCCGTTCAAATATTGCCAAACTTTTTAAACCTATTAATAAGACGTATTCCATATGACATAAATAATTGAAAATATGAAAATAAAGAAACCTATTTCTATAGTAATTGTTGTTTTAATCTTATTTGCAATACCAAATGCCTATTCCCAGGAGGGAACGGATGTTTTTCAACAAATAGCACAACAAAAAATCTCAGAAGTGCCTGGTATTGTAGCTAATCCTGCGCCTGAATTGCCACGGATTGTTCTGCCTTTTGATAAAAAAGCAACGAATAATTTTACGCCATTAAATAAAATTGACACACAGGAAGAGTTAGATACAGAATTGGAAAAAATGAGAAAACACTATGCTGTGTTTTTACAGGATTTGGCTAAACCTATTCAAAAAAGAAAAACTATAGAATTTGAAAAATTCAATTGGCGACTGGCAGAGTATTATGAGCAAAATAATAGTCAATTTGCCATAGAAGGACTTGGAAGATGGGAAGAAGTTACAGTGCCCCATTATTCAGGGCCTTCCGGAAAAGCTGTATCGTATTACAGAACTGAATTTTTTGTTTCCGATTCTTTATTCAATGCAGATGCACTTTATTTGCATTTTCAAGCTGTTGACTATTATGCAGATATTTTTGTAAACGGTAAAACCATTGGCAAACACGAAGGTTTGTTTGATAGCTTCGAGTTTAATATTAAACCGTTCATTAAACTAGGTAATAATATTTTACTTGTACGAGTCGAAAATGATGGTTCCCCAATAGGCACAACGCCACCATATCAGGCATATCAATGGGCACCAAACTTCAATCACGGGAGTAAATTAGCTGCTTATGGCGGTCCAGGATGGGATGACCCTTATATTGGATGGAATTGTACTCCTGCTGGATTTGGGATATGGCAACGTGTATGGCTTGAGGCCCGAAATAATGTTTTTGTAAATGATATTTTTGTTCAAGCAAACTTACCGAAGAAACAGGCTGAAGTGTGGGTGGAAATTGGATCCCTAAATAATACAGATAATATCAAACTTGATTATTCTCTATACGGACAAAACTTTAAAGCGGTTATAGTTCAACATAAAACAATTAAAGCCGATTATCAAAAAGATCCTGTCTCCTTGTTTCATTATCCTCAAACTACAGATTCTTTAATTAAAGATGCTAAAGTCCAATTGGTGAAGTTCACCATTAATATCCCATCTAATAAGTTAAAATTCTGGACACCTGATTCGCCATGGCTTTATCAATTGCAAATTTTCGTAAGTAAAAATGGTAAATTGTTGGATAATGCAAAACAGCAATTTGGCATGCGTTCATTTGTACAATCAACCAGCTCTGTGCCAAAAGGAAGGTTTTATTTAAATGGAAAAGAAATAAGATTACGTGGTGCCAATATGATGGGAAACATTATGCAGTGCGTAATGCGTAAAGATTACAAACAATTAATAGATGATATATTATTAGCAAAAATTGCCAATAATAATTTTTGGAGAATGACCCAACAACCTTGTCAGCAAGAAGCTTACGAGTATTTTGATAAATTAGGCTTAATGGCACAAAGCGATATGCCTTCATTTCATTATATCCCTTATGAAAAAAGAGAAGAATATCTTCGTCAAACAGGTGCACTAATACGCATGGTAAGAAGCCATCCGAGCAATAGCGTAGTTAGTTATATTAACGAACCGATGAAAGGGACAAGGGACACCATAACAAAACGTCTTACTGAAAAAGAAGAAGTAGCATTGTTCAGAAGTTGCGATTCACTGGTTTCAATTGTTAATCCAAACCAGGTTGTAAAATGGATAGATGGCGATTATCAGAATTTGAGTGAAGGATATTCAGACCATCATTGTTATAACTTATGGTATTGGAAACACACAATACCTTTTTCCGAAATGTATAAAGGGAAATGGACAAAAACCCGTGCCGGCTGGATGCATGGTTGCGGTGAATATGGAACAGAAGGAATGGATGATGTTACCTTAATGAGAAAATACTATCCAAAAGAATGGTTACCCACAACGGAAGATGAAGCATGGACACCGGCTAAAATTCCGGGATGTCAGTCTGCACGTCAGGGATTTAAACGTTGGATAGGAAACCCTACAACAATGAGTGAGTGGGTAAACAATAGCCGCACACATCAGCAATATTCTACACGGCTTATAGTTGAAGCCTTGCGTCGAGATGCCAAGATGAATTCTACAGCTATTCATTTATTGATTGACGCGTGGCCAAATGGTTGGCTCAAAACAATTATGGATTACGACCGTAAGGCAAAACCTGCTTACTTTGAATTTAGGGATGCTCAAACTCCTTTGGCAGCAAACCTGAAACCTGAAAATTTTTATTATTTCACAAAAGACACAGTAAAAATAGAAGCATGGAACTGCAACGATACTCAAGAAAAATTTAAAAAAGCTATTTGTAAATATCAGGTTGAAATGAACGGTAAAATTATTATTAGTGGAAATACAATAGCTACTATATCAGCTTGTAATCCAATGTTTCAGGGAAATATTGAATTTATAGCACCTAAAGTAAAGAATAAAGAAATAATAAAAGTAAAATATGCATTGATTGACAAATCAGGAAAAGTAATGCATGATACAAGTGTTGAAATAGAAATTTATCCTGAAAAAGATAAAAATACAAAACTAGAGAATCCCGGCGGCAAATGGCAGTTTTTAATTAAAAGCTAGTTAGCATATTTTTAACCGGAATATAAGGAATTGATTTTCAAACAAAATGAATCAGAATTTGGTTTTCTGTCCTATCTTAATTAATTTTATAAAAATCATAGAACCTTAGCTAAATCCTAATATAGTTTGAAACTTATTGACCTTTATAAATTAAACAAATGGGTTGAAAAAATCATTAGTTATCCAGGCATTGACAAAGAAGAGTTGGCCCTAAGAAAAGATTACTGGGTCGGTGGTGTTGTTTGTTTGGTAATAATATTTAGTTTAACCCTGGGCTTTTGGATGATACATCCTGAGTTTGAGGTACTGATTTCCTATGGGCTTTTCATGACTATAGTATTTTTGCTATATCCTATTGCAGGTATAGTAATTCACAGAAACCTTGAAGGGATGATGTTTGTCAACCAGGTTCTTATGATCATTGGCACTTTCATTTGTGTAATGAAACTTGGAGGAGTGGCCCACTCAGGCGGACTGATACTTGTTGGATTTTTTGTGCTATTGTACTCCCTTGATTTTCGTAAAAAAAGAAAATCTATATGGTTATTTGCAATCTACATGCTTACGCTTGTCCTGGCATGGATATTTGATCCGTATTTAACAGTTGCGCCCGAAATGACACCCTCGGCAAATAGCTTTCTGTTCATTTTTAATCTGATTTGGATATCAGCTTTGGCTTTTGGCTTTCTACTTAATTTCATTTCACAGCTTGTGCAGATTGAACAAAAAGAAGCAAAACGCCTAAAAGAATGGGATGAAACAAAAACCAAACTTTATACAAATATTACCCATGAGTTCAGGACGCCACTAACTGTCATTATGGGCATGGCAGAACTTATAAGGTCCAAGCCGGAAAAGTGGTTACATAAAGGAAGCCGGAAAATTGAAAACAATGGTGAGGTTCTGTTAAATCTTGTGAACCAGATGCTGGACCTTTCAAAGCTTGAAGCAGGTGCAATGCCTGTCAATAAAGTCCAGGGGGATATTATTTCATACATCAGGTACCTCATTGAATTGTTTCATTCGATGGCCGACGAAAAAAAAATCACTCTTCAATACTTTCCGGAAACGGACAAATTAATAATAGATTATGATCCTGACAAATTGATGCAAATTATCTCTAATCTTGTTTCAAATGCCCTCAAATATACAGAACCCGGTGGTCAGGTGGAGGTAATAACTTTGATTACGAACAATGAAGAACAGAAACTTGAAATAAGGGTCAAGGATAATGGAATGGGAATTAAAGAGGATCACCTGCCTCAAATTTTTAACCGTTTTTACCGTGTTGATAATGATTGCAGAAATACCGGAGGGGTATGTGGTTCAGGATTAGGACTTGCCCTAACACGGGAATTGGTAAAGTTACTTGATGGGACGATCAATGCTGAAAGTATTTATGGCCAGGGATCAAAATTTATTGTTTCTCTTCCAGTTACAAATAATGCATCATTGAAAGAACACGCAGAGTTATCTAAAATTGAAGAGAATATATCAGCATTTAATTCATTTCCTGATGAAAAAAATCTGATTAGGGAAGAAACCGGACAAAAAGACAAACCACGACTTCTGATTGTTGAGGACAGCATTGATGTTATTGAGTATTTACAAGCCTTATTAGAAACAAATTTCAATGTCCAGATAGCTGTTAACGGTAAGGAAGGATGGGGAAAAGTACTGGAACTGGGGCCTGAAATAATTCTTAGTGATATAATGATGCCGGAAATGGATGGCATCGAGTTACTTGATAAAGTTAAAAATGATGTGCGCACAAGTCATATTCCGGTGATAATACTTACTGCCAAAGCGGATATTGCCTCAAGGCTTACCGGACTTGAAAAAGGTGCAGATGCATACCTGGCAAAACCCTTTAACGAGAAAGAGCTTATTATTCAATTAAACAGGGTAATTACACTTCGGGAAAAATTACAAGAACGGTACGCTAACATCGGTCAATTTGTTAACACCCCGAATAAAGAATATAAAATTGAAGATTCATTTATCCGGAAGATCCGAGAATTCATATTGGCAAATCTTGACGATGAAAATTTAGATATCAAAAAACTATGTAATGTAGTGGCAATGAGCAGGACACAACTGTACCACAAGTTTAAATCCCTGACGAACAGAACCATATTTGAATACCTCCAATCACTCCGGCTTCTTAAAGCAAAAGAGTTACTATTGACCTCAGACATTAATGTATCAGAAGCTGCCTATCAGACCGGCTTCAAAAACCTATCTCATTTTAGCAGGGCATTTACCAAAGAATTCGGGGTTAATCCAAGCAAAATACAGAATTAATCTTTTACTTCCTGATTACCGTACGCTAAGCAAACAAAATAGGACTAAGAGTCAAAGCTCTATTTTGCTTTTTGCTTAACTTGTACTGTCAAATATAATACTTTAAAAAGGATATTATTGAGAAAGCCTCATTGCCTCTTGTTTATAATATTCAAGTCATAATCCTAATGATAAAAATAGATCAATA
Organism: Bacteroidota bacterium; assembly: GCA_039714415.1. Lineage (GTDB taxonomy): Bacteria > Bacteroidota > Bacteroidia > Bacteroidales > NBLH01 > NBLH01. The sequence goes on along the minus strand of JBDLJL010000041.1, from coordinate 2,298 downwards.
AAGGATGTTGTCAAAAGTGTTTAGCAGATATAAAACTGCTCGGCAATAGCCAGTTGGCTGATGAGCAAAAATAAATCACTAAATTTTAATTTAACTAAAAAAAGGAAAACTATGAAACGATTAAACTTAATTATTTGGATAATTGGAGTAGCCATTATTTTTTCCGGTTGCTCAAAAGACGATTTTGTTATTCCCGACATAAGCAAAAATGATCAGGAAACCACCTTAAAAAAAAGTAATGTAATAATAGAATATAAAGGGGAATGTACTCCTAATTTTTTGATTCCTCCTGTAGATCCCGAAGAAATAGGAGCACAATTATTAAAGGGTGGAGTTGTAACATGGTATGATAATGCAACCGATCTACTTGGTAATCCAGATCCTTTGGTTACAGGAACAACGATTTGGTATGTTAATGAAATACCACAAAAAGATGGTATTTCAAAATTTTGGGGTAAAGCGGAGTTATTAGTAGGAGCTGAAAACCCTGAAGATGAGTATCTTGGAAAATGGGATATGACATGGTATGGATACATAACCCCAGTCTTTAATGAAGGGGGTACTTTAGTTGGTATAACAGCTGCATGTAATACTGTTGGTATAGGTAAAGAAGGTATTGTAAAAGGATTGGTTTCTAAAGCGTATTACGAAATGAACTATATGTTTGACGACATAACTACACTGTGTTATTATTTCAATGGTTCATATCATTAAAAGATAGAGAAACAACTGAAAAATTAGGATTGTAATATCTGATTAAAAAACATAACAGACACCATTGTCTGCTTGGAAACAGGCATCTGGTGTTTGTTTTGTTTAGACCTTTCATGTATTATAATAGTAAAACAATCCATCTTCCACGGCATATGGTAAACGTTTGATATAATCAAATGTAGTACCCTTTGTTATACAAAAAGCAAAAACCCTTACTAATCATTTGACTAATAAGGATTTGTGATTTATTTTGGCGGTCTGGACGAGATATGAACTAAAAACCTGCAAACAACTCTGTTTTAAACACTTACAAAATATTACTAAGCTCAAATGGTAAACATTTGGTAAACACGCCAAACAATTGTTTTACAAGCGTTTATAAAATTTTAAATTTAAAAATAGTAAAACACATAATTTTCGATAAAACAAATCAGGACTCAAACCTGAGACCCTTTTATTTTCCATATTCTTAAAAATGTACATCAAAGTTACAAAATTTTTTCAATATTAATTTTTTCAATACTTGACAAATTAAACAGGCCATACTGAATATGATACTTTCATGAGATATTACAAACTTGAACATATTGATGTTCATAAACGTTTTTTCGAAACATGGGAAGAGTTACAGCCTAAATATCCTACATTAGAGATAATAAAATAGCTTATGACTAAGAATGTGAGCTTGGAATCAATATCCTTTTCTTTTGGGATTGATATTGATACTATTAAAAAAAGTGTGTCCTAGAATTTTTAAATTAATATTTAAATACTTCTTGGTACAAGCATATTTAAGAATGTACCCTTCTTGTCAACGCCACATACCTTGCTGCATTCCATGCAACACGTTTATAAGAAAATGGAGAGAATTTAAGAAGTATTCAGGTTCTTTTGGGTCACGAAAGCAGTAAGACAACTGAGGTTTACACACATGTGGTCGGAGTTTATAATAAAAAAGTAAAAAATCCTTTGGATATTCTGATACAGAACCCTACCTTTAACGTGTAAATCCATTTTTTTTTTAGAAGGGGGGGATTTAAAGTGAGAAGAAAGAGCTTGTGGACAATGCAAAAATATCCACAATAAACTTCTGAAAAGTTGGGTATATACAAATGTTGTGCCTCATGAAAAAAGAAAATAACGAATGAACAAAATAATCTTTTGCAATACTGCTTGGATGGACTTTTACAAAGGTAAATTCAATGACAAAATGACTGGTGGCGGAAAACATATTGAAAAATACGGATGGGGTGCAGAAATGTTTAATTTTAAACCAAATAATGGAAAATATTTTGGTTATGTCAGAGTAAGCAAAGATAGACAGATTAACCTTAATCGTCTTGGAGCTAAAAGTACTGACCACAAACTGGACAGTATAATCATAGTTTGGACAGCAAAGCACCCGAGTACTGGTGGCACACATATCGTTGGCTGGTATAAAAACGCAACATTGTTCAGAAATTACCAAGAGTCAGCCAAATCACTAAAACGAAAATGGAAACAACATTCGTTTGGCTACTGCATGGTTGCAAAAATATCTGACTCAAAATTGTTATCAAAAGACGAGAGAATAATAAAAGTTCC
>JBDLJL010000040.1:0-35345 GCA_039714415.1 Bacteroidota bacterium | reverse complement strand
TTCACGAATATCGATCAATTGAATTTTTTCATTGTTCAGAATCTTTTCTTTTAATTCTGGAACTGTAATATTCTTTATTTCAGGAAATTCATCCATGCAGAAATCACCGTAATTAGATAATTCTGTAATATTTGCTGTTTTTTCATTGCGTTTAAACTCAATAATATTGTGGCTCATGCTTAATGTATCAACTAATAATATTTTGCCTTTTAATACTTCGCCAACACCGGTTATTATTTTTATCACTTCACTTGCCTGGTACGAACCAATAATGCCAGGTAAAACACCCATTCCTCCAATTTGTGAACATGACAACATTTCTGAAGAATCAGGCTGTTCAGGTACAAGACACCGGTAGGTTGGGCCACCCTGATAATTAAAAACAGAAACCTGGCCTTCAAATTTGTAAATAGCACCAAAAACCAGAGGTTTCCCTGCAATCACACAAGCATCATTGACCAAAAAACGAGTAGGGAAATTATCCGAGCCATCAACAATAATATCATACTGTTTAAAAAGGTCTAAGGCATTTGTTTTGTCCAGTTTAAGGTCGTGAATATTAAATTTTGTGTATGGATTAAGCAAAGTCAGCTTACTTGCAGCCGTCTTGGCCTTTGATTTTCCAATATCATCAGTTCCAAAAAGAATTTGCCTTTGCAGGTTGCTTTCATCAACATAATCAAAATCGCAAATACCTAGCGTACCAACACCGGCTGCTGTAAGGTATTGTAAAATTGGACAGCCCAGACCACCGGCACCTATCACCAGCACTTTTGACTTTTTTAAGTTTTGTTGTCCTTCAATGCCAATTTCCGGCATTATTATATGTCGGTTATATCTTTTTAATTCAGATTTTGAGAGCATATTTATAAAGTTTGGGATAAAAATAGGAAATATTTTTTATCCGTCAGACCACTCCAAGTGGTCAGACGGGTATATATAAAGTATATTTAAAGTTTTAACTTAAGCACCTAATTTCTAATTTTCAAACCCTCGGTACAATTTCTGCAAATATCAATGCTTTTGCGATCATTTAATATCTGTTGCCTGAAATTTTGATACTTTTCTGATTGCCAAATTTCTTTAAAACTTTGTTCATTTACATTACCGAATGCATGTTTCGCGTCTTTATCAAAACAACAGGGTATTACAGATCCGTCAGCAGTAATCACCGGATTTGCCCACATACGCCAACAACGGTTTTTTAATTTACTTTTAATTTTATAACGACCACCCTTTTCTTTTTTATAACGAGAATAGTGGTTGTTTGTTGGAATTAAAGGGTTTCCATCCTGGTAATCATATATTTGTGCTGTTTTAAATACAATTTTATTCACACCAATCTGTTTTGCCAGTATTTTTGCATCTTCAACCTGATATTCATTTGGCTTTACTACCAAAAACTGAAATTTTACAAACGGTTTAGTAATGCTTAGCTTTTTTTTCCACTTTACCAGGTTTTTTGTGCCTTCAAGCACTTTTTTTAATGAACCACCTTGCCGATATGATTCATATACTTCCTGTGTTATACCATCCAACGAAACAATTAACTCATCTAACCCACTTTCTACTGTTAGTTTTGCATTTTTATCATCCATAAAGTGACCATTTGTGGAACAATAGGAGTATACATTTTTTGAATTTACATATTTAATCATTTCAAACAGATCCTTATTCAAAAAGGGTTCACCCTGAAAATATAAAATTAGTCCACTTAATTTTGTATATATCTGATCAATTATATTTTTATACAGGATCAAACTCATATCCCCCTCCTGTCGGCTAAGAGTTTTCATACCAGTTGGACACTCTTTACAAGCCAAATTGCAAAAGTTTGTAGGTTCAACTGAAATAGTGGTGGGATTTCCCCAATGAATTGACTTTTTAGTTAAATAGGAAATATAAAAACTGATCAGTAATTTCAGGTAATTAATTATTTTTTTCAGGCTTAGCTTCTGTAAATAGCTCTTGGTATTCATTTTGTATAGTAACAGTAAAGTTTAAAATTTAATTAAATTTGCGCATCTAAATTAATAAATACTTTAAGTTGAACTACAAAATAAAAATACTTTTACTTGTTCATGTGTTGTCTGTACAGTTGCTGAGTGCACAATTATTTCCTCCTTCATTTTACAAAAGTTCAGAACTGGACAGTTCATTAGATAATTCCATTATTTTCCGTATTGAAAATTCAAACTTTCTTAAAAATAACGAGTATTTTAATGATATTATTCAAGGCTACACTTTAATTGGCTGGTTTGTAAACCCTAAACTAACTTATCATCCTTCGAAAAATGCAAAAATAGAAGCGGGAGTTCATTTTTTAAAATATTCAGGTATTGACAATTTTACAAGGGTTTTACCCACATTAAGCTTTCAGTACAAAATAAATCAGTCCATTGATGTAATTTTAGGGACCCTATATGGAAATACAAATCATAATATGATAGAACCCCTTTTTCGCTACGAGTATTTTTTTACTGATAATATTGAAAATGGCTTACAATTCTTATTCAAAACAAATCGATATAAAGGTGATTTATGGATAAACTGGCAGGAATTTATTTTCAAGGGTGATGATAAACAGGAAATTTTCACCATGGGTATTTCAAACCATTTTTTCATCAGCAATAAGGAAAGTCAACACCAATTCTCAATTCCCTTGCAAATACTTTTTGTACACCAGGGTGGCCAGATTAATGAAACTAATAAAAAATTAATAACCCATAATAATGATGCTATTGGATTAAGCTATGCTTATCATTTTACTAATAGCTTTTTTAAAACAGTTGGCACAGAAAATTACTATTTGATTTATAAAGATATGTCCGGGAATAATCAATTCCCATATTTATTAGGATACGGTCTTTACACAAACCTGTTTGCCCAAGCCGGTGATTTCCATGCCCGGGCATCATGGTGGTATGGCGACCACTATATTTCATTAAGGGGAAATCCTATATTCCAGTCAAAATCGACCATATACACTAGTCATTACGAGAAACAAAGAGCATTGGTTAGCGGACGTTTAATGTATGAAAAAGAAGCGATTAAAGGGTTGAACATAGGTGCCGGTTTGGAAATGTATTTTGATCTTTATAATTATTATACGGATTACTGGTATATGTTTTATATAAATTTTAACAGGGACTTTTTTATAAAAAAACACATAAAATGATGAACTTAAACAAAAAAACAGGAATCGTATTAGCTGTATTTGTACTTGTTTACCTTTTTACTGCATGTACAAAAGAAGTTGAACCAGTACCTGCAACTACAGATAATATCTCAGGAAAAACAGTCAGGTATACAGTTTTAGTTGTTCCCGGTGGCAATACAAGCTTTAAATCAATTTCGGGTATTGATAGTGCTATTGTTTCGCTGGTAATGAACGATAGTATCTACAGTGTGGCTACCGACACCAATGGATTAGCAGCATTTAATAATTTGGCTGCCGGTGTTGCGGCAGTTTCCATTAATTATGCAAACCATACCACAGCTAATTTGGTAGTTGACCTTTCTGCCCCAAAAGATACAGGCTATGATTCAAATAATTTACGAAATGCATCAACTATGGTTGCTTTATTTCCCTTATCAGGTGAAGGAACGGCCACTATAAAAGGGAGAGTTTTTGCTGAACTGGATTTAACAACAGCCGGACTGGAAAATGCACCCACAGGTTTGAAAGTAACAACATTACTGGAATCATCACAATTAGTGGATTATGTGAACCATACCGGTAATGGTGAAATACTTAGCGTAGCATATGAGCAGGCAACAAACAGTACCAATACCGATGCTAATAGTGATTACTCTATTACAGTACCGGCCACTGCTTCAGGTTTAAAAATAGTGATTAGTTCAGATGATTTTGTGTATGATCAGATTACTGGTGTTGGAACTACCCAACGGAAAGTGTATAAAGCTGCACCAGAAACAGTTTCTGTAGTATCGGGTATTACTTATTTCAGGGATGTAATTTATAATTAGCTTTGCCTATGGGTTAAAGAACCTCTAAAATAAGTTTTATATAAAAAAAAACAAGCTATTTCGGTTGATAATTTACGATTATCGGAATAGCCAAAAACCGGTCAGTCCTCACTGAATTAGCTACACACAGACACAATCAAACTAAAAATCGGTAAACTTGCCACCCACCACACAAACTTTCAAAATGATAAAAGCTTCCTTTAATTGTTATGTGCTTTTCTTGCATTTTCAAATTAAAACAGCTAACTTTAATGACATTAAAGTAGATTTTGCAATTAACAAAACATCTATTTGAAATAAGTAAGAAGTCTGATTTTAACAGATACATATTGCAAATCATTAAGCCAATCGATTTAAATTACAATGGCAATTTATAAATTTAAATTTGAAAAAATGAAACAAGCATTATTGATTTTAGGGATCTTCTTTATGGGTATGTATGCAAAAGCACAGACAGTTGAAAATATCCACACGGAACAAGTTGGAGAAAAAATTAACATCTATTACCAAATCAAAAACTCTGGGGACGATCAAATTTTTCATGTTACTATTTCCTGCCTAATAAACAACAGTAAGAAAATTATACTAAAAAGCATTACCGGGGATGTTGGAGATAATATAATTGGAGGCAAAGAGGGATATAAAGCTATTTGGGACGTATTGCAGGATGTTGACGAGTTAACAAATGCAGAATTTTTTGTAAAAATTGAACTAATAGATGATGGTACAATAATTAACCCAGTAAAATCAACTGAAGAGTTCAACCCTGCTAAATATAAAAAAGAAAATAAGGGGCAGTTTTTTGTTGCAGCCCAGACTTTGGGAATTAAGCTTGGTTATATGGGGAAATTGGGTTTTGCAGTTTCTGCAGGTTTTGATATTATTGATTTAGAGTTTACATTGCTTGGTTCAGTTTCTAAAAGTATAATTAAAAAACAAAATTTCCAGTGGAATATTTATCCCATAATTGGCATACATAATACTTATTATTACGATGAGTATGACGAAGATTATTATATTGGATTAGCCTTTGGAGCTGGAACGGATGTAGCAATTGGACACTTGTACATAAATTTTGATAATTTCTTAGATACAGAAAGTTGGTACCATATAATGGCAGGCATTGGCTGGCGTTTTTAAACTGAATCTATTAAAATACTGATTATGAAAACAATAAGCATCTTAATCATATTTCTTTTTTCACCGTTAATTATGCTTTCACAAGTAGAAGAGAATAGTTCCGGGAATCAAACTTTTTCAATAAAAAAAAAGAAAAAAACAGGGAATAGTAGTGGGAATCTGAAGTTCAGTATAACTAGGGTGTCAGAAAGTTCTTCAAAAGGTACTTTTAATATTAAAGGTGAAGATAAAACAGCTCCACTAATAAGCATTACATCGCCCACAGCTAAACGGGGATTCAAAATAGTAAAAAAAGACAAATTTGTTACCATAACCGGTAAAGTGGAAGATGAAAGTGGAATATTTGAGGTATTGGTAAACAAACAAGAAGCAAGGGTTTCATCATCCGGTGTGTTCCAGGTTTCCATCCCATTGGCCTATGGTGACAACAGGGTTATAGTCAAAGCTACCGACATAAAACAAAACACTGGGCAAAAAACATTTGTAATAGAACGAAGGGCTACAGAAACAACAGATAATGCAAATACAAATGATGCTTCAAATAAAATTATTTGGCAATCACCTTCCCAGAATAGCTCTTCGGCCACACGTGAAAAATTCAACATTAAAGCCTGTGTCAAATCAAGCTCAAATGTTAAAAAAGTACGTATATTACAAAATGATTGGGAAGTAAATAAAAGGATTCCGGGGGCAGGCACATTTGGCGGAACCTGCAATTACGATGTCGATGAATTAATTTCTCTGAATTTTGGGTTAAACCGGATAAAAATTGAAGTTGTTACAGAAAAAGGAGTTTACGGTAGCGAAATAAAAATTTCTTATAATGTTATAAAAGCTAATTATCATGCGCTTATAATTGGGGTCCAAGAATATGACGATGAAAATATCAATGATCTGTCAGAGCCTTTAAATGATGCCCAAAAGATGTATAATGTTTTGACTAACGATTATACTTTTGATGCGGAAAATATTACTTTCCTGAAAAACCCGACAAAAGCAGATATTATCGGGACACTTCACAAGTTGCGAAGTACAATAGATGAATCTGATAATTTATTGATTTTCTATGCAGGGCATGGTTTCTGGGACGAGGAGATGCAAAATGGTTATTGGCTACCCCGTGATGCAAGTCAGGATAATCCTGTGGACTGGCTTCCAAATACTGATTTAACAAACTATTTGAATGTTATTAAATCAAAGCACACTCTTTTAGTTGCAGATGCATGTTTTAGCGGAGGTATTTTCAAAACCAGAAATGCTTTTAACAGTGCGTATGCAATAGAAAAACTATACAAACTGCAAAGCCGAAAAGCTATAACAAGTGGGACATTAAAAGAAGTTCCTGACAAAAGTGTGTTTTTAAAATATTTCATTAAACGACTAAAAGAAAATACGGATAAATACTTGTCTGCCGAACAATTATATTCAAGTTTGAGAATGGCTGTATTAAACAATAGTCATAATATCCCTCAATACGGAACAATCCAAAATGTAGGAGATGAAGGTGGAGATTTCATATTTATCAAAAGACATTAAAATCTAGAAAATTAACACTAGTAGTACCTCGGTTATTTTAAAAAAGGTTCAAAAGTTTACAATATACACTCTCTATACAAAAGGCTACTCCCCTTGCTGTACCTACAGCTACCTTTTTAAACAACGTTCTTGAACAATATCATTAATTACGGCAAAGAAATTGAAGTAAAAAGAAATAGTACTTTTATTGATTGGACAAATAAATAACAATAAAACAATCTATGGACCAAATATCTGATAAACAATTAAACTTAGACAAACGCTACCTTGAAATGACAAAAATATGGGCCGAAAGTTCATATTGCAAACGGCGAAAAGTGGGGGCATTAATTGTTAAAGACAAAATGATTATTTCTGATGGTTATAACGGAACACCTTCTGGTTTTGAAAATATTTGCGAAGATGAAAATAATAAGACAAAACCATACGTTCTACATGCAGAAGCAAATGCCATTACCAAAGTAGCGAAATCAAATAATAGTAGCGAAAACTCAACCCTTTACGTAACTACATCACCTTGTTTGGAATGTTCCAAACTAATTATTCAGTCCGGAATTACCCGTGTGGTTTTTACAGAAAAATATCGCTTGGATGATGGTATTAAGCTGCTCGAACGAGCTAATATAGAAATTGTTCATGTGGAATAAGGAAAAGTAGGCAGTATTCAGTACTCAGTAGGCAGACTGGAGACTGAGAATTGTGATCTGTAGACTGGATACTTTTGTCTATTATCTTTTATCTTTCTACTTTTGCTTTTCTTTTACGGCAATTTAACAATTTAACGATATAGCAATATAATTGATGCATTACAAAAACTCAAAATTTTCAATATATACACCCATAGTACTAGCTTTGGTTCTTGCAGGTGGTATTTTTCTTGGTAGCAGGTTAAATTTCAATAAAAATAATGGTAGGATTAATTTTAAGATTGAACCCAATAAAATTGATTTAATTATTGATTTAATTGAATCCGATTATGTTGATTCAGTAGAAAAAAATGAGATTATTGAAAACACCATACCCCATCTACTCAAAAACCTTGATCCTCATTCGGTATATATTTCTGCAAAAGATTTACAACAAGTAAATGAACCCCTGGAAGGAAACTTTGACGGAATTGGTGTTCAGTTCAACTTGCTTAACGATACAATACTTGTAATTAATACTATATCAGGTGGACCTTCGGAAAAAATTGGTCTTCGGGCAGGAGATAAAATCATCAGGATCAATGATTCATTATTTGCAGGAGTAAATATTACTAATGAAGATATCATTAAAAACTTAAAAGGGCCTCGTGGTACAAAAGTGAAAGTGAGTATTGCAAGAACCGGCTTTAACGAATTACTTGATTTTGAAATTACACGCGATGAAATTCCGCTTTATAGTGTGGATGTATCTTATATGATAACAGATCAAGTGGGGTATATTAAAATAAGCACCTTTGCACGTACAACATATGATGAGTTTAAAGCAGCTGTAAAAAAACTTAAAAATGCAGGAATGAAGAAAATAATTCTTGACCTGCGTTCTAATGGTGGTGGGTATCTGGATGCAGCTATCAATATCGCTGATGAATTTCTAAAAAACAAAGAAATGATTGTTTATACCAAAGGTAAATCAAGACCAAGATCAGAGAACCTTGCTACAAAAAATGGCTCGCTTGAAGAAGAAAAAGTTGTGGTACTGATTGATTCATGGTCAGCTTCTGCCAGCGAAATTGTTGCCGGCGCTATTCAGGATAATGACAGGGGCTTGATTATTGGCAGACGCTCATTTGGCAAAGGACTTGTCCAGGAACCAACCATGTTCCGTGATGGTTCGGCCTTACGCCTAACTATTGCTCGTTATTACACCCCTTCCGGCAGATGTATTCAGAAATCATATAGCAATGGAAATGAAGCTTACAATCATGAATGGATAGACAGGTATGAAAATGGTGAAATGGAAAGTGCTGATAGTACAAATTTTACCGACTCACTAAAATACTATACTAAGGCGGGAAAAGTTGTTTATGGTGGAGGTGGAATTATGCCTGACATTTTTGTTCCAATTGATACTACCGGTTATACAAGATACTTCCGTGAAATATCAGCAAAAGCATTAATCTATAATTTTGCACTTGATTATACAGATAAACATAGGGCTCAGCTTGAAAATTTCACTGATTACAAGCTAATTATTAAGCATTTAAAACAAGAGAATGTATTTAGTCAGTTTTTGAAATATGTAAATTCCAAAGGTGTAACAAATAACCCTAAAGAAATTGCCATTTCAAAAAAGCTTATGAATGCCCAAATAAATGCTTACATTGCCCGGAACATTATTGATAATGAAGGATATTACCCTATTATTAAAGATATTGATAAAACACTATTAAAGACCATTGAAGTCATTTCAGGGGAGTAAACTTCCAAATGGTTTTTTAGGGGAGGCCTGACTTCATTTCACATGTGAAAATAGCATCCCAAAATAAAGGCCGAAATTTACCACGTAACGGTTTCTATAGTGTAAATTTCAGCCTTCATAAAGTTTAAAATACAATCGAAGTACAAATTAGCAACTTCAATTAATATTCTTTCAGCTAGTATAAATCATCTTAATTTTCTCGAAATCTTAAACAAAGATACTTAATCTTTAATACATCTCACGGAAACCGCATCACCTTTAAAACTGCTACCTCTTACAACATCTTGCCTGTCATAGTAAAAAAGGTTTCTACTATAGGCTGTGCTCCCATCTGCAGATGTTGATGACCAGAAATACCCAGCTAATCCCAAATTTGAGTAAGGGTCATAATATCCAGCTGGCAAAGCACTGAAACCACTTGAATTATCTGCCCCCGTGTTTGGGCTATTCCAATGAACTGTTCCTGTTTCTTTCATCTTGCCACCTGCCACAACATCACCCCCTAAATAATCAATCAATGTCTGCAATTCCGTATCAGTCGGGATATGCCAGCCAGTTAGACAAATACCTTGTGCATCCGTAGACCCGTTCATTGCCGAATTCCAGGAATATATAAAAACATGCTTAATCCAATTAATATAGTAAATGTTAAAATACTTATTTTTCTCATAATTCTTTTATTAAAATGATTCTTACAAATTCATAATTAAGGTTAAGAATACCAGACACCTTTTGACAAGTTGATCGACTTAGAACAAACGCTCCATATCAAGATGTTTAATATGCAAATAAACTAATTAATTTCACGATATAAAAATGAAACCTATTCATTCACCGACTGCTTTATTCAACTCACCGATTTTCATTATGAAAATATAACGGCTGTGCCTATTTTTGAAACAAACTTTAAATTTTATAACTATGCACGACTTTGAACACATACACGAAAAACACAAATCAGATAACAAAAACATAGTTGGGTTTATATTTATAATCATTGGGGCAATACTTTTAGTCCGAAATTTTCATTTTATTCCTCATTGGATATCTAACGTATTTATTTCCTGGCAAATGCTACTTATTGCAATTGGTTTTGTTGCAATTTTCATAAAAAAGAATCTGATTAGCGGCCTTATATTAATTAGTATAGGTGGAATTTTTTTAATGAACAAATTTTGGTTTTTCACACCCGTACAATGGCAACTGGTTTGGCCGGCTGTGTTTATTTTTGTGGGTATTTTGCTGATTGGTAATGTTATTGGTGATCATCAAAAACAGAATAGATATAACAATCACCAAAATTTTGAATTGGATGATCTTGAGGTAGATGATGATTTTTATATTTCTGATAATTATAAAAGCGATAACGCAAAGCAATAAAACAATACTTTTTCTATTTTAGCAACAATTTTAAATAACAAATAATGGAAACAATTGATAATTTTAACGATAAAAACAGAAAACCTGAAAAAAACAGAAGAGACAGGCGTCTTGGGGTAGGTATCATATTTATATTTATTGGTGCTGTTTTAATTTTAAGTAACCTGGGTATCATGCCAGGAGTACTGAGGCATCATATTTTTTCATGGCAAATGATAATAATTGCCATTGGATTATTCAGTGTAGTCAATAACCAGAATAAAACTTTTGGCTTGATTATGATAACTGTAGGAGTATTTTTTCTCCTGCCGGGAATATTTGGATTTTCAAGACAAATGTGGCATATGTTCTGGCCGGCCATTTTTTTGATAATAGGTGCTTATATTTTGTTTCGGCGTAGGACTGACCCTGATGATTTGGATATGATGGACAGTACCGCAAATGATGAAGATATTATTGATGATTTAAATATTTTTGGTGGAAGTAAGCGTACTATTACCTCAGCTAATTTTTTAGGTGGAAAAGTAACTTCATTTTTTGGTGGTTCAGAATATAATATGCTGGGGGCAAATATTTCTAAAAGAAGGGCGGTAATTGATGTTTTAACCATCTTTGGTGGTTCAAAAATAATTGTCCCTTCTGATTGGCAAGTTCAAATTGATGTGATTTCCATTTTTGGTGGATATACGGATAAAAGAAATTCATTACCACCAGTTCAAACAGGCACTGACAAAACCCTGATCGTCAAAGGACTGGTCATTTTTGGTGGTGGTGAAGTTAGAAATATGTAAGAAATCATTTTGTTTCAAGTTGCAGGTTACGGGTTTCAAGTCACATAACCTGCAACCCGTAACTCGCAACATGTATTATAAATGCGATTCAATTTCCTGATTGTAATAACCTAAATCTAAAATTTAGAATCTAAAATCACTAAATGTTTAACCCTATTTTAAAAAACAAAGTAGCTAGCTTAATATATGCACTAAGCTGGTTATTAATATTAACCGGCCAATGGGTTTTATTACTTTATTTTTATGAAATCCCGGGTCTTGTAGCATTATATGATAGTTTTATATTTAACACCTTGTTTGCCGTTCTGGGTTTTGGCATTTGGTATGTGGTAAAGTTTAACGAGTTTGAAAACTCTTCAGTTTATAAAGTTGTTTTTGTCCATTTTATTTCTGCACTGATTATTTCTGCCCTATGGCTTACCGGAGGATACCTGTTTACAGTTCAACTTTATGAAGACACCGGGTCAGTTTATTTCTTTGAACAGTCTTTAACATGGAGGTTTGTTACAGGAATTTTTTATTACATGCTATTAACTTTAATCTATTACCTGATTTTATATAATGAAAACCTGCAACAAAAAAATAAGGACGAAGCTAACTTAAAAGCATTAATATGGCAGGCCGAAGTAAAAGCATTAAAAAATCAAATAAATCCGCATTTCTTATTCAACAGTCTAAACTCAATTAGTTCTTTAACGGTAACCAGCCCTGAAAAAGCCAGGGAAATGATTGTAAAACTATCAGATCTTATGCGCTATTCATTAAAAGCAAATCCCAATAATAAAACCAATATTGAAGATGAGCTACAGAATATAGTGCGCTACCTTGATATTGAGAAAGTTCGGTTTGGTGAAAAAATATCCTATCAACCAGAAGTGAAAACAGGATGTGAAGACAAATTATTACCTGCTATGATTTTGCAACCTTTAATTGAAAATGCAATTAAACATGGGGTTTATGAAAGTACCGGTCAAATTAATATTAAATTAAATTGCTATTTCACAGGTGGCTTCCTTACAATTCAAATAACAAACAATTTTGATAGTGAGTCAGTTAATATAAGTGGAACTGGTATAGGTTTAACAAATATCAGGCAACGGTTAAGTTTATTATACAAACGAAACGATCTTCTGGAAACAACCATTGAAGAGGATTTGTTTAAAGTTAAGTTGATAATCCCCCAATAAAAAGTTTGAACAATTTCGTATCTTTAAATAAGCTATATGAACCAAACACTAAAAACCATAATTATAGACGATGAGCAACCTGCTATTGATTTATTAAAGCATTATTTAAAGCAATTTGAACAAATAGAAATAATAAAAGAGTGTCAGGATGGATTTTGCGGGTTGAAAGCCATTAATAAATTAAAACCTGATTTAATATTTCTGGATATTCAAATGCCCAAACTAACAGGCTTTGAGCTTTTGGAATTATTGAACGAAAAGCCAATGATTATATTCACAACTGCTTATGATGAATATGCCATTAAAGCTTTTGAGATTAATGCGATTGATTACCTCTTGAAACCCTTCTCTGAAGAACGTCTGGCTGAAGCAATAACAAGGGCTGAAACTCAAGTAAATACTAAATCGTTTAAACCTAACTACCCTGAATTAATTCAATCAATTAACGAAAAAGAATACCTTCAAAGAATCGTAGTTAAATCAGGGCATAAAATAGTTTTCATTCCGGTTGAAGATATTATTTACCTTGAATCAGAAGACGATTATGTGATGATTTATACCAAAACAGGGAAACACTTGAAACAAGCTACTATGAAATTTTTTGAAACAGCCCTCAACCCTGTTGATTTCTTCCGTATCCACAGGTCCTTTATTGTTAAAATTGACCAGGTAAAATTAATTGAACCATACGAAAGCGGTCGGTTTATTGCCATACTTCATAATGGTGCTAAACTTTCTATTAGCAAATCGGGTTATAAAAACTTAAAAGAGAAACTTGGATTTTAAAACAATTCAACTGGATTAAACTTTAAGAACTCCTGCCATGGTAAACCGCTATCGCCAATCAATAATACTTTGTCAGGATTGTATTTTTTGCGAAATGCTTCCATACCGGTAGCTTTTTGCGAAAAACCGCCCTTAATTTCCAAGCCAATTGTTTTCCCCTTGTGCTTCAGTACAAAATCAATTTCATCATTGCGGTGCCGCCAATAATACACTTCTAATCGCTCAGAGCGTGAATAATTTACAAGATGAGCCCCAACAACTGATTCAACAATCCGTCCCCATTTTGCAGGGTTCATTTTAATTTCATCAAAGGTTTCGTGCATGTAGCTGCTGATTAATGCCGTATTATAAACCTGGAATTTTGGGCTTGAAGACCTTTTTCGATATTCTTTGTTATTGAAATTCTTAAGCCCTGCAAGCATGCCAGCCGTGTCTAGCAATTCTAAGTAATGCGAAAGGGTAGTAGTATTTCCAGCATCATGTAATTGCCCTAATATTTTATTAAAAGATAAAATTTGTGATGAATAAATACAGCCCAATTCAAACAGGCGTTTTAATAAAGCCGGTTTATTTACCTGGCTTAGCATTAAAATATCTTTAGAAATAGTTGCCTCAATTAATGAATTAGTGATATATTCCTTCCATCTATTTTCATCTTTAAGCAAATGGGAACTACCGGGATAGCCACCAAACCAGGCATATTGTTCTGCACTAAATCCAAACATTTCCTGCATTTCCGACAAAGTCCAGTGTCCCATATACGTCAATTCGTACCTGCCAGCCAATGATTCCGTAAACCCTTTCTGCAGCAAAAGCCTCGATGAGCCCAATAAAATCACTTTAATATTTGTTTTTGTACGGCTATCTTTATCCCATTCAGCTTTTACCAGCTCTCCCCAGTTTTCTATTTTTTGAATTTCATCAAGGGCAAATACAAACTCTTTAGCTTTTGATGCCTTTAATTTTAAGCGTACCATTTCCCACTGCTGACTAACCCAGCCGCTGTTAGACGCATCAACAGCATCAGCAGAGACATAGTAGGTCGGACAACTCATACTATCCAGCAACTGGTTAACAAGTGTAGTTTTTCCAATTTGCCTGGGACCAACAATTGTTTGGATAGAAACCCTTGTTTCTTCTAAGCGGTTTTTTAATTTATTGAAATGTAATCGTTTAAAACTCATAATACATTTTACTCAATACGTTTAGTATTTTTACTCAATATGCTTAGCAAATGTATTAATATTTTCTGATATTTCAAATTAATTTCGAAATAAATATCAAAAACTGTATTTGTATTGGCATTGTAACTCACTTAATATCAACCCTTAAAACCATTCAATACAATTTACTCAATACATTGAGTATTTTTACTCAATGCTCTTAGTTTAAATGCTCAACAAATTAATTATGTTAAAAAACGCAAAATTCTTTAAAATAATTTGCTATTTATAAAATCATTCTTATTTTTGTGAGTGAATACTCACTAATAGCATTCAAAATGTTATCAGAAAGACAAGAACAAATTATAAAGGCTTCAATAGATTTAATAGATAATAAAGGCATACAAGGTTTTACTATTAAGAATCTATCAAAAGCTATTGGTATTTCAGAACCTGCTATTTACAGACACTTTGAAAGTAAATTTGAAATCCTGGCTACCATACTTGATAATTTTCAAATCCAAATAACTAGTTTTCATAATAAATTTAAAGATATTGAAGGGGATGCATTTGCTAAGTTAAGCATGCTTTTAAAAAATAGATTTACATCTTTTGCAGAAAACCCGGCCCTTGTTTCAGTTGTTTTTTCAGAAGAAATTTTTCAAAATGAGAAAAAACTGATAGAAAAAGTAAATGAAATATATCGCCTAAATGAAAATATATTAATTTCAATACTACAGCAAGCTAAGGATGAAAACCAAATTGATAAATCAGCAGATGTTGAGATACTTGCCCTTATGGTACTCGGTTCTATCCGATTACTTGTTAAAAAATGGAAAATGACACATTACAGTTTTAATTTACAAGTGGAAGGACAAAAATTACAGGATAATACTCTGAAACTCTTCAAAAAAGATAATAAATAATATTTTTTTTATTTACTAAAATAGTGAACATTAACTAACAATAAATAAAATGGAAAATTTCCTTAACAAATTACTAAAAGTACCATGGCTGATTATTGCCCTTGCCATCGTAACCGGTGCACTTTTATTCATGGCTATGAAACAAAATTCAAGAATGGAAACAGATCTTGACAAATATATGCCACAAGACCATCCAGCTTTTGTTTATAGCGATATGGCTGAAGAATGGTTTGGTATCAATGATGGCATAATCGTGGCAATTGAGAATAAAAAAGGTGTTTTTAATACCGAAACCCTTGACACTTTAAAGCAACTTACCAAAAAGTTGCAAAAAATGGATGAAATCGAAAAGGAAGATGTAACATCCTTATATACTGCCGATAATATAATTGGCGATGAAGAAGGAATGGACGTAAAAGCCTTTTACAAACGTGTCCCTAAATCAAAAGAAAAACTAGATTTGTTAGAGGAAAATGTTCGGAATAATGAAATGGTTTACGGCAGGCTGGTTTCAACAGATGAAACAGTTACAGTAATCATTGCCGAAATAAGAGATGATGTTTTTACACAGGAATTTTACAATAAAATACTTGATTTAGTAACATCTTACCAAACTGAAGACATAAAAGTTCATATAGCAGGTCGTCCAATTGTTGAAGGAACCATGGCACTACTTGGCCCTGCTGACATGAAGAAAATGGTTCCCATTGTATTATTAGTTATAACATTGGTTTTATTTTTTATGCTCAGAAGTGTAAAAAGTACTATTTTAACAATGGCAGTTGTTTTCTTCAGTGTTTTATGGTCGTTTGGCACTATGGCAATATTAGGGATACCCATTTATGCAGTTTCTACAATGATACCAGTAATGCTTATTGCGATAGGTGTTGCTGATGGGATACACCTGTACAGCCACTTACAGCTATTTTTAATAAAAAAGCCCAATGCCGACAAAAAAGAAGCTACTATTGACATGATCAAAACCATGTGGAAACCTGTAGCAATGACTTCAGTAACTACTGCTGTTGGTTTTATTTCATTATTAACATCACAGGTTTACCCGATTAAATATTTTGGAATATTTACAGCATTAGGTGTATTAATGGCCATGGTTTTTTCATTAAGCTTGATTCCTGCAGGTATTATGGCTTTTGGTCTTCCTAAAGTTAGGAAAGCAAAAAGCACTAAAAAAGATAATGATTCATCAATTGCCTACATTTTTGCTTCAACAATTCTGAAACGTAAAAGTGTGTCTATTTTCGTAACCATAGCAATTATTGTTTTATCAATTATTGGTATGCAAAAAATTTGGATTAATTCCAGTTTCCTCGAAAAATTTGAAAAAACCAGTGATATAGTACTTACAGATAAGTTTATCAATGAACACTTTGGGGGTACAACAACACTAAACCTTATCCTTGACTCAGAAGACGAAAAGGATATCTTTAAAGAGCCTGCTATTTTGGAATTAGTAGACAAAATGCAAACAAAATTAGAAGACGACCTGGTAGTTGTCGGAAACTCATTTTCTTTAGCTGATTATATTAAACGCATGAACAAGGTAATGAATGCCGATAAGGAAGAATTTAACACAATTCCTGACAGTAAAAACATGGTTGCTCAATACCTTTTACTTTACGAAATGTCAGGCGATCCGGAAAACTTGAATAAGGTAGTAGACTACGATTATTCAAAAGCCAATATAACATTCCAGCTAAAAAGTGATAATTCAAAAGCAATTAATTCGGCAATAGCCATTATTGACACTTTTGAGGATGATTTTGCAAAAAATGGTGTAAACTTAAAGTATGCAGGAAGTGGTTACAAAGGTTTGGTATTTACCGATTTAATCCTTGAAGGTCAAATCATGAGCTTGATACTTTCACTGATTATTGTGGTTGTTTTGCTTTCTTTCATGTTCAAGAAGTTTATGGTAGGTCTGATAGGTGCAGTTCCAAGTATAATTACGGCTTTAATTAGCTTCGGAACCATGGGTTTCCTAAATATTCCACTGAATACCACCACTGCCCTATTGTCAAGTATTGCTATTGGTATTGGTATTGATTACGCGGTGCATTTCATTGAACAATATCGCAGTAATGCTGAAAAAACAGGTAATAAAGTGCTTACAGCTAAAAAAACAATGGCACATTCAGGACGTGCAATTATTTTCAACGCAATAGTTGTTATAGCAGGCTTTTTGGTTTTACTCTTCTCAGTATTCCCACCAAACAGGGAATTAGGAGCACTAGTTTCACTTAATATGTTTACAAGCTTTGTAGGTACACTTACTATTATGTTGGTTCTTTTATATAGTAGCAAATTATATTTTAAGTCAGATAAGAAAGATACAGTTTAGCTTTGGGTTGCAGGTTGCAGGTTACGAGCTGTAGGTTAAACTGTTACTTGAAACCTATAACTCTCAATAAGATTAAAATCAAAAAATTATTTATTTAAAAACTTTTAAAAATAAAAATCATGAAAAATTTTAAAATTGCAAGCTTAATAATCACATTATTTTTTGCAGGAACATTTAGTTCAAATGCACAGTTAACAGGAAAGCAAATAGTTGATAAAGCGTACAACATCTCAACCGGGGATGACCAGACATCAACTTTAACAATGACACTGATTAACAAAAGTGGGAAAAAGCGAGTTCGTAAAATAAAACAATACACCAAAGACTTTGGTAATGTCGAAAAGAGGATTATGTTTTTTCAGTCACCGGCTGATGTAAAAAATACATCTTTTATGAATTGGAGCTATGATAATAATAAGTCTGACGATCAGTGGATTTACTTACCAGCCTTGAAAAAGACCAAACGTCTTTCAAGCGATAGTAAAAGTGACTATTTTATGGGTTCTGATTTTACTTATGATGATTTGGGCGACCGTAAATTAGATGCTGACAAGCATAAACTATTACGCGAAGAAACAGTTGATGGTTTTAAATGTTATGTTGTTGAAAGTGTATCAAAAGATGAAGATTATATGTATTCAAAAACAATTACCTGGATTAATAAAAGCAATTTTGTAGGAGTAAAAAAAGAATTTTATGATGAAGATGCTGATTTATTAAAAGTACTAATTATAAAATCAGCTAAAAAAATATCCGGTTTTTGGATCATAACACATTCTGAAATGAAGAATGTACAAAAGAATCATAAAACGATTATACAGCTTGGAAATATTGTAATTAATACAGGAGTTTCTGACTCAAAATTTACTGAAAGAATGATGACAAGAGGAATTTAGTGAATAATGAATATTGATTAATGAATAATGAATAATGACATGAAAAAAATATTACTAATAAGCTTTGCTTTATTCATAGGTGTATTGACAAAGGCACAAGAAGAGCCCAAAATATCAGGTTTTACACGAAATTATCTTGGCGTTTTATACGATAATGGTGATTTTGCCATCATACAAAATACTTTTAATGTAAATTTTGAAAAAGTTGGCGATAAAATGGCCTTCAAGGTAAATCCAATGCTTTTCCTTTACGATACGGATAGTCTTGACTTACAATTACGGGAAGCCTATATGGATTTGTATTTTGATAATTTTGATATTCGAATTGGGAAACAACAAATTGTATGGGGAAAAGCGGATGGCGTATTTATTACTGATGTAGTTTCACCTTTAAATTTAACCGAATTTTTATTACCTGATTTTGATGAAATCCGTATTGGTGTAACTGCTGTAAAATTTGATTACTATTTGGGTAATAACACATTAGAATTAATATGGAAGCCCATTTTTACACCGACTAAACGTCCTGCACCAAGATCAATTTGGTATGCGGAACCCGATTTTCCGGCACCAGCTACTTTCAACTGGTCAAAATCAGAAGTAAATGCCAGTTTGGAAAACAGCGAAATACTTGGAAAATTCACAGCCATTAATTCTGCTATTGATTTTGAACTTATGGGAGGATACATCTGGGATGCAAACCCTACCATGCATATTGAAAAAGAATTTGATATGAGTTCAGGTTCTCCGGTTCTCACAGGTTTAAATATAACACCTGAGCATCATAGACTTTATTTAGGTGGCGGCTCATTTAGCACAGATATTAAAGGTTTTATATTACGTGGTGAAGCAGCATATTACAATGGGAAATATTTTCAAACAGCAGATCCTTTGGCCACAGATGCAACCATACAGAAAGACTACCTGCATTATCTTTTGGGTGTAGATTTTAATATTGGCAGTGTAAAATTCAGCACCCAGTTTATACAGCAGTATATTATGGATTATGATGATTTTATTGATAACCCTGAAACAGAGAACACCATGACTGCATTAGCACGTTATGATATACTGGGAGAAACACTTCACCTTGAACTATTTTCATACATTGGCTTAACAAATAATGATGCGCTGATTCGCCCAAAAATTACTTATGATTTTGCTGATGGGTTCTCATTCCTGTTGGGTTCAAATATTTTTATTGGCGATGATAGTGGCCGGTTTGGACAATATAAAAATAATTCAATGATTTATACTAAAATAAAATATAGTTTCTAAACTAACACTTCGGTAAATTTTAGATTTTTAATTTTAGATTTTAGATTAAAACTCTAATAATCCGCGCCTTACAAAATCATGATTCATTTCTATAATTTACGATCTATTCTCACTTTATTAAAACGTAACGAACCTGTGTAAACAATACGGCATAAAATATTATTTTTATAATACGTTTGTTTTCTATACTAAAAATCATATAAATTATGAAATATCCGAAATTTTACGATGAAATAGAAGACATTATTTTGAAAGATGAATTAAGTGCATTTTTAGGGGCAAGCAAAGAGGGAATTATAGATATATCTTACCTCGACATTGTAAAAATGGCTGGACATAGCTGTGCTACTATTGCTGGCGCATATCTTATGGCGCAAAAAGGCCTGAAAGAATTGTTTGGCACAGAGCTACCAAAAAGAGGCGAAATAAAAGTAGAATTAAAAGGTACTTTAGACGATAATACAGGTGCTATAGCTCTTGTACTCTCAAATATAACCGGTGCAACTAGTGATTCTGGTTTTATGGGAATTCAAGGCAAATACAATCGTAGAGGACTTTTGTTTTACGGTGTGAATATAAAATCCAATGCTCGATTTACTCGCCTTGACACAAATAAAAGTGTAGAAGTAAATTATATGCCAATGAAGGTAGTAACACCAGGAGAAATAATACAATCAGCCCTTGGTCCTAATGCAACGAAAGAAAACAAAAAAACTTTCCCTGAACGTTGGCAGAAAATGGTTAAAACTGTTTTTGATAATGCTGATAAAGTTATTGAGATAAGATGATGTAGGTTTGATATAAAATTCAGTTACAATCAATATGTGCTTAATCCTTTTTTCATACAAAAGTCACCCTTTTTACAAACTAATTCTTGCATCAAACAGGGATGAGTTTTACAAAAGACCAACAGCACCACTAAGTAAATGGGCTAATACAAACATTCTTGCCGGACAGGACAAATTGAACAATGGAACATGGTTAGGAATTACAACAAGCGGAAAGATATCTGCTATTACAAATTACCGGGATATGTCCAACATAATTGATAATGCACCTTCACGTGGACTATTAGTAAGTAATTTTCTTGACAACGATAAATCTCCCTTAAACTACCTTGAAAAAATGAGCAAATCTGCTTCTGATTATAATGGATATAATCTTATTGTAGGTGATAAAACCGGGATGTATTACTTTTCTAATATCAAAAATAAAATAGAAAAACTGGAACCGGGCATGCATGGATTAAGCAACAGTTTTTTAAATACCCCCTGGCCAAAAGTAAAAAATGGGAAAAAGGAGTTTGAACGAATTATTGGTCAGGAAAAGGAAATATCTATTGATGAAATTTTTGAACTTTTAAGTGATACCACCCAACCACCCAATGATGAATTACCTGATACAGGTGTTGGTATAGAATGGGAAAAGGCGCTCGCCCCAATTTTTATTAAAACTGAGGTTTATGGTACCAGGGCTTCTTCCATTATTACCATTGACAATAACGACCAAATCACATTTATTGAAAGGTCATTTATTAAAAAAGATTCTGGTGAATTTGAAACGAAAACAGTCACATTTAATTGGTAACAGATTTAATAGTCACCCCCCAGCCACAGCAGGAAAAATTGAAATAGTAGTGTTTTTTGTAATTAGTGTATCCAGTTTATTCAGATGATGGATATTTTCACCATCCAACAAAATGATAACACCGGGAATAATCGAATTATTTTCTATTAACTCTTCAATTAAATCAAAGCTGATAATATCAGAAACAATCTTCAGCATTTCTACAATATTAACAGGTTTGTCAATATTTACATCAACAAGTTTAAGACCGGTATCCAGTCTAATAGTTGCGAAAAGTTTTATTGAGAGCTTCATTTATCTTATTATTAGCCACGAATGTACAAATTAAATCAAAACAAAAAAAAACCGCAAAGACACCAAGTTGCAAAAGATAGATTTAAGCCTTTGCGTTATAGTGTCTCAGCGGTAAAATAAACTATTTAAACTTAAACAATCTCAAGTTCTTTTAGTTTTTCTTGTGTAGGAATACCTTTCTTATCCCAACCTCTTAATAGATAATATTCAGGAAGCATTGTATCTAACCTGTTTACATTGCCTTGTCCCGGACCTGATTTTATTTTGTCTTTTAATAATCTATCAGGTAAAGTATCCTGACTTGGGTCAATTCCCGCACGCAGGTTAAATTCTCTTTCAATATTCCAGATTCTCTCACCTGCTTTCATCATTTCTGCTTCGTCCCAGGCAAAACCTGTAGCATTTTTAATTAGGTTTAAGTATTCAGGTGCACCTAACGCAAAAGAAGAAAATATACAAAGCCCTGCAGAATCAATAACTGCTGTTAACTCCTGGAAAATCTTAACCCAAACTGCTTTTCCTTCATTTTGCTGAGAATCAAGCTTTTCAGGCAACCCTATAACTTCAGGTGAAATCAAATATGCTCGGGTATGGTCGCCACCCCTGTTATTTGTTGCATAAGCTAAACCTTGCCCCTGAACAACACGAGGGTCATAAGCAGGTAGCTCTTGTTTTTTCACAGCCATCGCATATTCTGTATGGCCATAACTTTCGGCCAATCTATAAGCACCATTAGCCATTTTATCGCCTATGCCTTCGCGATATGCCATTGCTTTTGTATAATACAAAATAGCTTCAGAGCTTCCAAATTTTAATTCTGGTCCAGAACCAATATCTTCTTTTTTGATTATCCCTTTTTCATAAAGTTCCATGGCTGTAGCCATCGTTGCGCCTGCAGAAATTGTGTCAAAACCTAAATTATTACACATAAATCCTGCACGGGTAATAGCAGTTAAATCTTTAACCCCACAACTTGCACCATATGCCCAACCAGATTCATATTCAGGGCCTTCACCTTCAGAGCCATCAGGCAGGGTAACTTTTCGCCCGCATGCAATTGGACAAGCATAGCATGCAACATTTTTAATTAAATAACCTTTTTCAACCAATGCCTCTCCTGAAATCTCATCGGTATGTTCGAATTGTGAATCTTGAAAGTTACGGGTTGGATATGCTCCTATTTCGTTAATAATATTATCTAAAACTTTTGTTCCAAGTGCTGGTAAACCTTCACCGGTTACACCGTTTTCTTTAATTTGTTTTAGATTTTCTTTTACTGCTGCTTTAAATCCTTCAGGATTATCAATATGAGTTTTGAATTTTCCGCTGGAAACAACAACTGCCTTTAAATTTTTACTTCCCATAACAGCCCCTACACCACTACGACCAGCTGCCCGGTTTTTTTCATTAATTATTGCTGCAAAGTTAGATAGGTTTTCACCTGCCGGGCCAATACATGCAACATTTGCTTTATGACCAGTTTCTGCGATTAAAGTATCAGTAGTTGTATTAACATCCTTACCCCAAACATGAGAAGCATCCTTTATTTCAACTTTATCATCATCAATTGATAAATATACAGGATTATCAGCTTTCCCTTCAAAAATAATCATATCGTTTCCTGTAGCTTTAAATTTTGCACCAAAAAACCCACCTGAATTACTTGAAGCAATACCACCTGTTAAAGGGCTCTTAGTAATAACCATATACCTGCCTCCTGTAGGAGCATTGGTCAAAGTAAGTGGTCCGGTAGCAAATATCAACTTGTTTGCAGACGATAAAGCATCTACTTTAGGATCAACTTCATCAAACAGTATTTTAGAGGCTAAACCTCTCCCACCTATATATTTTTTTGCAAGTTCCTTTGGAAATTCTTCCTTTTTTATTGATTTATCACTTAGGTTAACCCTAAGAATTTTTCCCATGTATGCCATAACTTGTTAGTTTTAATTAGTTAATTTATTGAAAAACATTATTTTGAAAAGGACGTACAAGTTATCAAATTAAAAAGAAAATGTCAATATGTATATATATGCATGTCGGAAATTAGATCAAAAATCCACAACAAATGCCACTAACCCACTTAATACCTACGCATTATACACGATCACGATAGAAAACACCTCTATTATTTAGAATGATTTTAATTAATCATATTATTTTTACAGTTTACACTACGCCCCCAATTAGATTGAACTTAAATATAAATTAGAACTGAACGACAAAACCCAAATTTCATCAATCATATTCCCGAAATATTCCTACTTTAGTAAACTATAAAACCAAAACCCTCTATGAGGGCATTATAAAAAAAGTTCAATCATTTCACAAGGGAATAAATTTAAATAGCGAATTCTAACTTAAATTTAATTTTATGAGAAAAATTCTATTATTATTCGGTGGCTTATTGATTTTTTATAATTCGTATGGCCAGATTAGTGCGAAACTAATGCGTTATATGGACGTATCGGATACGCAAATTACTTTTGTATACGGTGGGGACATATGGGTGATGCCCAAAACAGATGGTACGGCTATACAGGTTACGCACTCACCCGGTGAAGAATCATGGCCGCGATTTTCACCTGATGGTAAGTCAATTGCGTTTACGGCACGTTATAATGGAAACTGGGATGTTTACGTAATGCCAACAAAAGGTGGGATACCAATTAGAATTACCTACCAATCTCATTCAGACAGAATGGTTGACTGGCATCCGGATGGTGAACATATTTTATTTGCATCTGCCAGGGAAAACGGTGTAAGGCGTCTAAATCAATTTTACAAGGTAAGTAGAAATGGGGGTTTTCCTGAGAAACTTAAAATTCCTTATGGTGAACTGGCAAGTTATTCACCTGATGGAAATCGCCTGGCCTATATCACTAAAATAACTGAAAATTATCCATTTAAGAGATACCGTGGGGGGCTCAGCTCAGATATTTTAATTTATGATTTGATAAATAATACTGCAGAAAATATCACAAAAAACCACGGCATTGATGGTAAACCTGCCTGGGTAGGTGACAAGGTTTACTTCTTGTCAGATCAGGCTGAAAATATGCGTCTTAACATTTGGGTTTATAACACCAAAACTAAAAAATCGTCACAGATAACTAAGTTTGATGATTTTGATATTTCATTTATGTCAAGCGGTAATCAGGATATTGTATTTGAAGTAGGAGGTAAAATCTATTTGATGGATATAAACAGTCACAAATATGAAGAAATAAAGGTCAATGTCGTAAGTGATTTATCTGTTGAAATGCCCAGATCTAAAAATGTAAGCAAGAACATCAGCAATATGACTGCATCGCCAGAAGGAAAACGTATCGTTTTTGAAGCAAGAGGCGAGCTTTTTAATGTCCCGGTTAAGGAAGGTTATGTTTTGAACATGACACAATCTAGCGGTGCATTTGACCAAAACCCGGCATGGTCTCCTGATGGAAAAACGATTGCTTATTGGAGTGATAAAACAGGTGAATATGAAATATACTTGCAAACTGCCGATGGAAAAACCGGGGCCAAAAAACTGACAAATCGTGGAAAAGGTTTTGGGTACAAATTATTTTGGTCGCCAGACAATAAAAAACTGTCATTTATTGATGAAACCAATAACATATTCATTATAGACGTTACAAGTGGTGCGATAACAGTTGCCGGCAATACAAAATGGAATGTTGGCCACGGGAGCAGGTTTGGTTATACTATTTCATGGTCGCCTGATTCTAAATGGTTGACATTTACCCAAGGCCTGGAAAATGCAAATAATGCCATATTTATTTATGATGTAACTACTAAAAAGTTACATCAGGCTACAAGCGGTTTTTATGAGGATATGAATCCTGTATTTAGCGAAGATGGCAAATACCTGTTTTATCTAACCAACAGAAATATGTCCGCTACATATTCAGACATGGGAGATGGAACTTGGGTCTACCCAAACTCAACACAGATTGCTTCAATAAGCCTGACCAAAGATGCGCCTTCACTTTTAAAAGCAAAAAATGACGCATTGGATAAAAAAGAAAAAAAAGAAGGGGAAAAAGATGAAAAGAAGGGGAAAAAAGACAAGAAATCTGAGAAGCCTGATAAAGACAAACCAAAAGTAAGTGTAAAAATTGATTTCAATAATTTAGAAGCAAGATTAGTAATCCTTCCACCCAAAGCAGGAAATATTAGGGCATTATACCCATTTAAGGATAAACTAGTATATCTGAGGCATCCAAATACAGGATCAAACGGTAGGTCTGGATCATTAATCTTTTATGACTTTAAAAAGCGAGAGGATAAAACAATTATTTCTGATATAAACAGGGTTACTTTGACAGCTGATGGTAAATCCTTTTTAGTAGGATCAAAAGGGAAATATGGGATAATTAAACCGGCACCAAAACAAAAAATAGAAAAACCTATTCCAACCGATGGACTGGTAATGAACCTTGTTCCAAAAGAAGAATGGCGACAAATATTTTTAGATACATGGCGAAGGCATCGTGATTTTTTCTACGATCCGAATATGCACCAACTTGACTGGAAAGCATTAAAAGATAGATATGGTGCATTAATTGACGATGCCCGTACCCGCTGGGATGTTACTAATATCCAGTCAAATCTGGTTGCTGAAATAAGCGCAGGCCATACCTATACTTTTGGTGGCGATGTTGAGAAAACTACTTCACTTTCTACTGGATTTTTAGGTATCGATTGGGATTTAAAAAACAATAAATATCAAATAAAAAGAATTGTTCGTCCTGCGGTTTGGAATACAGAAGTCCGTTCACCATTTGACAGGGCAGGCATAAGTGTCAACCCAGGCGATTATATTTTATCGGTAAACGGAATAGCTCTAGATCCTCATAAAGATCCTTATGCAGCATTCCAAGGATTATCAGGAAAAACAGTTTTACTTTCAATAAGCAAAACAGGTAATTTATCAGATGCCAAACAAGTAGTAATTAAATGTTTAGATCAAAGACAAGAAGTTAATCTCAGGTATTTGGAATGGATAGAGAACAACCGGAAGATGGTTGACAAACTATCTAATGGACAATTAGGCTATGTTTATATGTCAAATACAGCTCGTCAAGGACAATTGGAACTTGTAAGCATGTATTATGGACAATTGGACAAAAAAGGTTTTATTATTGATGAACGTTTTAACGGAGGTGGCGCATTAGCCGACCGCTTCCTGGAATTGCTTCAAAGACCAGTTATATACAATTTACACTGGAGGCATGGAAAAGATCATCAATTCCCCATTAAGACAAATACCGGCCCGGTTGGTATGTTGATTAATGGCTGGGCAGGCTCAGGTGGTGATGGTTTACCATGGGCATTTCAGGAACTAAAAGCAGGCCCCATCGTAGGTGAACGCACACTTGGTATTTTAGTTGGCCCTGCAACCGGACACCGTTTAATTGATGGTGGAGGAATTACCGTTCCCGGTGCACGACTCTATGATAACGATGGCCATTGGTTCTGGGAAGGCGAAGGAGTAAGCCCGGACATCAAAGTTTGGGATGATCCTAACATATTGGTAAAAGGTCGCGACCCTCAAATTGAAAGGGTTGTAAAAGAGGTATTGGAGCTCTTAAAGACTAATCCGCCAAAAATGACACCGGCACCTGCCCTAGAAGACAGGACACCAAAAGGCTTAAACAGTAAATAGTCAATCAAATATCAGCGATAAAAAACACCCTGAATAATTTGTTCAGGGTATTTTTTTATCCGGCACTGCTTATATTTAACAACTTCCAATAAAAAACTATTTAGGTCAAGCCCGATTAATTATAATTGTTTTATCTAGCCTTTTTCCGGCTTCATCTGCCAGGCAACCGCCAAGCCTACAATAGTCCATACAAAAATATTATGTACTGCCAGAATAAGTGAATCACTTAGAGGATAATTACCAATTCCAAAATTCGAAAAAGTACTATATACAGCTAATAACAATCCTATTATCGTAAAAAAGGACACCTTATTAAGATAACTCGATAAAATCCGTTCATTAGTCATCGATAACATCCAGGCGGCAATTATTGGGGCAATTAATAGAATGATAAGTTCAACAAACATAAGACTTCCCGCTGCATCATGCCCTATCCCACTGTAAAGAACACTAAAAACTGGTTCTGCACCAGGAAAGCCAACCTCCGAATTTACTTCAGGGTTACAAATATACCTGCCGGGTTCAACAATATTTTCTTTTAACAGATTATAAACCTCTTGTTCATTAGATATTTGTTTCATATCCATACTACTTTTGAAACCCAAAACAGCATTCAAAACAAATGTCAAAATAATTAAAGTAACACCACCCAATAACCCTGAAATTAAAACTTTTTTTATCATGATTGCTTACTATTAGTTTATATTAAAAAAACAGGCTTTACAAAAAATCAATTATCAAACTATTAATTTTTTCTGGCTTTTGAAATACAATTCCATGTCCAACACCTTCTACTGGTTTAAACATTAAATGAGGAAGAAAAGATCGAATATCTTTAATCATTTCTTTAGTGATTTCTGTATCATTAGTCCCCCAAATCAGCATTATTTCACGATCTTGCTTTGCTAGTTTTTGATAAGCTTTTGTGTAATCCCTAACAGCATCATTCCTGAGCATAGATAATAGGGATTGCTGAAAACCCTTATAAGTTGTTTGTTCAATAAACAAACTCTTATATTTCTCAGCATTCGGGTTGCCTTCAATCAGGTTATTGAAACGCTTTACAATTGTTTTCACACCTATAAGCCGCGCAATAAACTCGCCTATTATTGGTATTTGAAAAATTGCAGGTAGTTTAAAATTATTAATTAATGGTGAAACTAAAACAAGTTTATCAACCCTTCCCGGATAGTCCGCAGTGAAGTTAACCACAGTACCACCACCTACAGAAAGACCTACCAAATTGATTTTCTGATTTAGTTCAAGTTTATCAACCAATTCAAGCAATTGTCTTTTGTAAAGCTCCTGATCATAGGTTATATCCGGTCTATCGGAATATCCCCGTCCAAACTTATCATAAGTAAGCACCCTATAACCAGCAGAATTTAATGCTTCAACTTGTTTGTCCCATGTCCATATCGGTATGGTTCCTCCATGAACCAAAACCACTAATTTCCCATCAACCGGCCCCGTTAATTTGTAATGGGTAAAACCATCGGAAAGTTCAATATATGTTCCCCCAAGTTTTTCACGCTCGCTATCATCAAGAGTTTTATTCTCAGGATCAAGAATGTAATAAGCTCCTACTAACAGGGCAATTATTATTACAAAAATTGCTATAACTTTTTCACCTTTCATATTACAAATATTTCGTCAAATTTCAGATTAAAGATAATAAATTAACCCAATATATTTTTTAATTCGTTACCCACAAAATTCGTAGTAATACCACATTTAAGAAACATAAATCATAGGTTATTCTGTATAAACAGTTCCATCTGAAATTGCTTTCCATGTCCTGGGTAAACGGTATTTATTTTTAAGTTTTTCAGTTTTTCGACACTGGCCTTAGCAACTTCCAAATCATCCATAATAGAATTGAGAACTGGTTTATTTGTATTTTCAAACAAATCACCACAAAACAGATCGCCATTTGATGTCAGGATTCCAATGGATCCCTTTGAGTGCCCGGGGATATGAATTATTTTAGCGTCCAACCCATAATTAGAAAGATCATATCCATCATCAATAGGAATATCAGGCTTAATCCTGTCTGATTTTCGCAACCTTAATATTACCCCTGCAATTATTTTAATGAGCATGTTGGGCTTTTTTCTATTCCAGAACATGTCACCGTGTTCAATCATTCCAAAATCATCATGATGCATAGCTATTTTTGTATTGAACTTTTGTCTTAGATAGGCGGCGTTACCAATATGGTCAAAATCACCATGTGTTAAAATAATTAGCTTGAGATTGCCCGGCTTACAGCCAGCATTTACAATTTCTTCTTCAAGTTCTGTTCGCTTATTGGTTCCACCGGTATCAATTAAAATATAACCTGAGTCGATTTTTAAGAGGTAGCAATTTACACTTCCTATCTTAAAGGGTAGATTTAATCTAATGGTTTTGAAGTCCTGCTGCATACTTTTTTCAAAGGTTACAGTAAATTTACAGCTTATTATTTTAGTATACAAGGAAATATGAAAGTTTAAAGAATATTCAAAAAATAGATACTAATTGACCATAAATTACTAATAACCAGCACACTAATGACTTGCCAGCAATATGCATTGCAGATATTAGAAATATCCCAGACAATCTAAACTAGAGCGCCAACAACCATTAATCGCTCATATTCAACTGCTTTTCTTGATTATTGAGTGTTGTTTATTGAATATTGTATGTTTTTTTAATGTTTGTATCTTGATGGGAGTATCGTTTTTGTTCATATAATCCTATGCAATTCTTAAACCCGATTGCCCTGGGCAAACGCATGAAAAAAAGTAATAATAATTATATCTGCTACTCAAAGTATTAATTGCCACAGATTCACAGATTCTAAAACAAGCGTAGCTTGTTTTCTGCGAAATCTAATAAAAATTATTTTTTATAATCTGTGAATCTGTGGCATTAATTTGTTGTAATTTTATTTTTGATTAAAGGCGAATAAGGCATTTGATTAACATTCAAGGGATTAATTAATTTAATTGTTGCTTTTTGCAACTTGAAAATATTTCAGTAAATTTATTAAGAATAACTTCTTCATGCGTTTGCCCTTCCCGATTGCCCTGGTGATTGATTGAGAACTAAATAATATTTGTACTTTAGTCCTTAAAAAAACAGTTGCTTTCATAAACCTCACTTTCCAAAATCTTCAACCCATTTCCTTGCATTTACAAAAGCTTCAACCCACGGGGTAATATCTTCAGTTTTTCGATCTTTTGGATATGTAGCACATTGCCATGGGAAAATGGTCCTTTCCAAATGCGGCATCATGGCCAGGTGGCGTCCATCATCAGAGACCATTCCTGCAGTATCAAAATCAGAACCGTTTGGATTGCCCGGATAGGCCGAATAGCTATATTTCATAGCAATATTATAATGGCTTTCTTCCTTTGGCAATTTAAACTGACCTTCGCCATGTGCAACCCAAATACCGAGTTTTGAACCTGCTAATGACTTCAACATCACTGAATTATTTTCTGGAACTTCAACGTTTAAAAATGCAGATTCGAATTTACCTGAAGCATTGTGCTCCATTTTTGGCCTTTCTGTATGCTCAGGATGCAATAAATTCAATTCTACCATTAATTGACAACCATTGCAAACACCTAAGCTCAATGTATCTTTGCGTGCATAGAAATTTTTAAGTGCCTTGTTTGCTTTTTCGTTATATAGAAATGCCCCTGCCCAGCCTTTTGCCGAACCCAGCACATCCGAATTTGAAAAACCACCAACAAAAACAATAAAGTTAATATCTTCAAGGGTTTCACGGCCTGAAATCAGATCTGTCATATGGACGTCTTTCACATCAAAACCTGCCAAATGCATTGAATAAGCCATTTCACGGTCGCCATTCACTCCTTTTTCACGAATTATAGCTGCTTTTACTCCTGTTTTAGTTTTTCGTTTGTTGTCAATTTGGTATTGTTTACATTTACCGGTAAATGTATCCGGGAATTTATATGAAACAGGCTGTAATTTATAGTTTTCGAACCTTGAAGTTGCTAATTCTTCTGTGGATTGTTCTTTATCCAACAGATAGGAAGTCTTATACCAAACATCACGCAAGTGTTTTACATCAAGATTTAATGTTTTGCCAGCATGTTTAATGTTTAATTTTCCTGAGTTATTAATGGTAGCAATTTTAGCAAACAAAATATCTGCTTTATTCAATTGAGCTTTGGCTTTTCCATCTCCATTAACCTGGATCAAAATACCCGGGTTTTCACTAAATAAAATTTTAATTAAATCCGTTTCAGCTAAGCCAGATAAATCAACATCTAAACCAATATTTTGAGATGGGAAGGTCATTTCCAATAAAGCAGTGATCATACCGCCTGCTGAAATATCATGCCCCGCCAAAATTAAATTATTTTTAATTAATTGTTGAACTGTGTTAAAAGCTTGCACAAAGTAATCCGTATCGTTTACTGTTGGCGTAGCTGTTCCCTGTTGGTTAATAGATTGTGCAAAACTACTTCCGCCCAATTCAAAAGCAGCATAAGAAAAGTCAATAAAAAGAATTTCAGAGTCTGCCACATTTTGAATAGCTGGTGAAACAATTTGCCTTATATTGCTTACCTCAGCTGCTGCTGAAATAATAACTGTACCTGGTGCATAAACTACTCCATCCTCATATTTTTGGGTCATGGAAAGAGAGTCCTTTCCTGTAGGGATGTTTATACCCAAATCAATGGCAAAATTACTGGCTGCTTCAACCGCATTGTACAATCGGGCATCTTCACCCGGGTTATTACATGGCCACATCCAGTTGGCACTAAGTGATATGCCTTTGATATCATCAGTTAAGGGTGCCCAAATAATATTGGTTAATGCCTCGGCAATGGATAAAACAGAACCATTTTCAGGGCTAATTAAAGCACTTACCGGCGCATGACCCAGCGAAGTAGCCAAGCCTTTTTCGCCCTGGTAATCAAGTGCCGCAACACCCAGATTGTTTAATGGTAATTGAATTTTACCTGTAGTTTGCTGTAAAGCAACTTTACCAGTAACGGAACGGTCAACTTTGTTTGTCAGCCAATCTTTACAAGCAACGGCCTCTAGCTGTAATACGTTTTCAAGATATTTTTCTATATTCTGAATATCATATTTAAGTTCGGTAAATTTATTAGGGATGCTCTTATCCTGCATTACTTTTTTAGGGGGGTTACCAAAAAAATCAAACAATTCCAGATCAATAGCTTTTTCATTGGTTTCATAATTCACAAAAGTAAAATTACGTTCACCGGTTGCTTCACCCACCACATAAATCGGGCTACGTTCGCGTTCAGCAATATTTTTCAGTAAATTTATATCTTCTTCTTTCATCACCAGCCCCATACGCTCCTGAGATTCATTACCTACAATTTCTTTGGCTGACAAAGTAGGGTCGCCAACAGGTAATTTTTTAATATCAATCGTTCCTCCTGTTTCCTCAACAAGTTCCGAAAGACAATTTAAATGCCCACCTGCACCATGATCATGTATAGAAACTGTAGGGTTTTTATCTAATTCAACCAAAGCCCTTATAGCATTAGCAGCCCTTTTTTGCATTTCGGGATTTGACCGTTGCACAGCATTTAATTCAATTCGGCTTTCAAATTCACCAGTATCAACAGATGATACTGCACCACCACCCATACCAATACGGTAATTATCGCCACCAAGCAAAACAATCTTATCTCCTTTTTGAGGGTGTCCTTTTAAACTATCTTCATGTTTACCGTAACCGATTCCACCAGCTAACATAATTACTTTATCGTAGCCAAATTTCTTATTATTTTCCTGATGTTCAAAAGTTAAAACAGAACCACAAATTAAAGGCTGGCCAAATTTATTACCAAAATCGCTGGCACCATTTGAAGCTTTAATCAATAATTCAATGGGTGATTGATATAACCATTTTCGAGCTTCAGTAGCTTGTTCCCAAGCCCGATTTTTTTCAAGACGGGAGTAAGGAGTCATATATACTGCGGTTCCTGCCAACGGCAAACTTCCTTTTCCGCCAGCAAGCCTGTCACGGATTTCACCACCGGAACCGGTTGCAGCACCATTAAATGGTTCAACTGTAGTTGGAAAGTTATGAGTTTCTGCTTTAAGCGATAATACCGATTTGATGTTTTTGGTTTCAAAAAAATCAGCTTTGTCCTGGCTATTTGGTGCAAATTGCTCAATTTCCGGGCCTTCAACAAACGCCACATTATCTTTATATGCAGAAACAATTTTATTAGGGTGGGTATTCGATGTTTTTCGAATTAATCCGAAAAGCGAATCAGGCATTTTTTCACCATCAATAATAAAATCGGCATTAAATATTTTATGCCGACAATGTTCACTATTTACCTGAGAAAACCCAAACACCTCACTGTCCGTAAGTTTTCTGCCTAATCTCGCACTTAAACCATCCAGGTATTTAACCTCATCATCATTTAGTGCCAACCCTTCCGATTTATTATAATCTGCAATATTTTCAATATAGATTATCTGTTCCGGTTCTTTTTCAATTTTAAAAACAGACTGGTCTAAATTATCATACTTGCTTTGTAACATGGGGTCGCAGTCATTATCAGTAGCCGCTTCTTTGAATTCTTCAATTCTGGAAATTCCTTCTATCCCCATATTTTGGGTGATTTCCACCGCGTTTGTACTCCAGGGGGTAATCATTTCTTTACGGGGACCGATAAAAACGCCTTCCAATTTATCAGTAACCAATATTTCACCATCCAATAGCCACGCCAATTTTTCTTGTACAGCATCTGTGGGTTTATTATTAATATCTACCACATAAATTTTACCCAAATTGTTTCTTGAAAAAATAATCATCTGACCGGAGTTTTAAAAGTTTTGAATTTTCTGCAAAGGTAAAAAAAAACGCATTTCAATATGAGGAAATATTAAATTGGATTATAAATTATTTTAAAGTGAAAGTGAAAAAGATGATAATTTATGCTTGTTTCACTAAAATATCCTACTTTTGCAAGCTAATTAATTTTAAGAAGCAATAAGATGGAAACAGTATTAAGCGGAATCAGGCCAACAGGGAATCTACATATAGGCAATTATTTTGGGGCAGTAAAGAATTTCTTAAAGTTACAGGAAAATTATCAAAGCTATTTTTTCATTGCCGATTACCACTCACTAACAACCCACCCAACACCACAGGATCTACATAATAACGTAAAATATGTTTTGGCAGAATACCTGGCTTGTGGTTTAGACCCTGAGAAAGCAACACTCTACGTACAAAGTGATGTGCCCGAGATACCTGAAAT
This sequence comes from Bacteroidota bacterium, assembly GCA_039714415.1. GTDB lineage: Bacteria > Bacteroidota > Bacteroidia > Bacteroidales > NBLH01 > NBLH01. Next base: position 681 of record JBDLJL010000040.1, on the reverse strand, counting down.
GTATTTGCTTTTTAACATGAATGCGTACATTGGTGAACTGGAACGAACCACAACATTTAAAGATAAAATAAGGAAACAACCGGACAATGTAAACGCTGGCCTGCTAACATACCCGGTACTAATGGCCACTGACATTTTAATACATCGTGCAAACAGAGTTCCTGTTGGCAAAGACCAGGAGCAGAACCTTGAAATGGCCCGTAAATTTGGTAAAAGATTTAACCATATGTATCAGGTAGATTTGTTTCCTGAACCGCAAGCGTTTAATTTTGGGAAGCAATTGGTGAAAATCCCGGGTCTTGATGGTAGTGGGAAAATGGGAAAATCGGAAGGCAATGCACTTTATTTGATTGATGAGCCTAAAGTGATTGAGAAAAAAGTAATGCGTGCTGTTACCGACAGTGGACCAACACAAATGAACCAGGAAAAACCAGAAGCGATACAAAATCTATTCACCATTATGGATGTGATTTCAGACAAAGAAACGTATAATTTCTTTGATGAAAAATACAATAAATGTGAAATTCGCTATGGTGATATGAAAAAACAACTTGCCAAAGACATTATTGCTTTTACAAGTCCTTTACGTGAAAGGATTCTGGAAATTGCAGCAGATGACGATTATTTACACAAAGTTGTTAGTATGGGCGCTGAAAAAGCCAGAGAAAGTGCATCAAAAAC
>JBDLJL010000039.1:0-36155 GCA_039714415.1 Bacteroidota bacterium | reverse complement strand
AAAATTAAAAAGACAAAAGTAAGAAATATTAGTTTTACTACAACAGATAAAGATGGGGAGAACAATTTTCAGATATCCGCTATAAAATATTAAAAATAATAAAAAGGAAGTGCTGCCCTAATAGACAGCACTTCTAACCTTAACCTAAAACTAACTAATCAATTAACTTAAGTTATGAAAACTCAGTCGGGCGCAAAAGTAAAGTTTGCTTTTGAATCTGGAAAATTTATTTTAAATATTGTAAAACATGTTAAAATTCATTAAAATATTTGTGAAATAAAATGATTTTAATTAAAGTCCGTCTTTTAAGCCAGTTCTACCTGTTTTAGTGCTGGTTTTTATAATGCACAGGCACTGGTTTCTGGTCTCTTGTTACTAGTTATTTATAGCAAACTGTTGATTCTTAGTACAAAAACAACCAGTAACCTGTTACCAGTACCAAGTCAATTATCATTAATAAATTTCATTAAATATTATATGCATGACTTTATTGACACTCTAATTAGCAAAAACCATTAAAATAACAATTCAATTACTTTATCAAAATATTGCTACCTTTGATGTTGTATGCTTATAATATTTAAATACAATGATGCAAAGCAAGAAAAAAGATAAAACGAGTCTAAAAAAAGTAATCATAGCGCTGCTGTGGATAGTATTACTTTCTTTATCAGGATTTGGAATCATGGTTTTAATAAGCCCCGAAGCAAAGGCCTTACCTGTATTCCTTATAGCTTTTTTTATAATTATGGTGGTTATCGTTCTTATTGCTTTGTATATTAATTATGCCGTCAGCATCTATAAAGAGATTAGAGAGGATTGATTAATAAATACATTACTGAATCATTAAAATTTACAAAAAACTGTATCATTTTTTGTAAATTTTTTTACCTATTAGCATCAAATACTTTATCTTTCTTGAAAAAGCTATTTAATTTTACATTTTATCAAATACAAAGAGTATTTGCTCAATTTTTAGTTTAGTTGCTGAAATAATGTCAGGGAATTAATTTATATTTGTTTGCCGAATTTTAGCATTTTTTATAATATAACTATGCCCGAAAAATCTACATATGACGAATTAGTCCAAAAACTTCAAACCAAAAGTGACCATCTTGTGGAATTGAAAGCACAAATGGCAGAGATTGAAAACCAGCTTCGATTGATAACCAATAACGCAAAGGATATTATTTTCAGATACTCAATACCAAATAATAAATTTGAATTTCTAAACCAGGCCGCATACAATATTTTAGGTTATTCACCTGAAGATTTTTATAGAAATTCAAATTTGTTTAAAGACCTGATTTTAGAAGATTGGAAATCAATTTATAGTGATAACTGGAATGATACGGTAAAAAATATAAAAGTAAGTTCATTTGAATACCAGGTTGTTTCAAAATCAGGTGATATTATTTGGATATATCAAAATAGTAATACTATTGTTGATATTAAGGGAAATCCTATTGCTATTGAAGGGATAATGAGGGATATTACTAATCAAAAACAGGCTGAATTAAGTCTTAAAAGGAAAAATATTGAATATCTTAGCTTAAACGAGGAATACCTGGAAACAAATGAAGAACTTAGAAATTCAAATAAGGAATTAATTAAAAAAATTGAAGAATTAAAAAGGAGTGAAGACCAGTATAAAGTTTTGATTGATCAGGCTGCTGATGGTATTTTTATTGGTGATACTGAAGGTTATCTGATAAATGTAAATAATAGTGGTTGCAGGTTAACAGGATATACTGGTGAAGAGTTGAAAAAATTTAAATTAACTGATCTTTTTGTTAAAAACAATAAATCAGAAAAAAGTAGACTCATAGATAAAGTTGATAATGGAAAGGCGTATAAATCGGAAGAAATTATTCTGAGAAAAGATACTGGCAAAATTCCCATAGAAATAAATATCAAGAAGCTTTCTGATGGGAGGTATCATGCCATTTTCAGGGATGTTTCTGAAAGGAAACAAGCAGAAGAAAAACTCAGGCAAAATGAAATTCGGTTCCGTTCTTTATTTGAAAATATGAGTAACAATGTTGCCATTTTTGAAGTTATTGGTAATGGCGACAGGTTTATTTTTAAGAACTTTAATTCGGCGGCTGAAAAATTAGAAAATATAAAGCGGGAAGATATTATTGGTAAAGAAGCAGCAATTGTATTTCCACTTATAGATGAGTATAAACTAAATGATACCTTCAAAAGGGTATGGAATACTGGAAAAGCAGAGCATCAACCTATAATTGTGACTGATGACTCTGGTGACTTATTAAGCTGGACAGAGAATTTTATTTATAGACTTCCTTCAAATGAAATAGTGGTAATTTATGATGATATAACGGAAAGAAAAAAAGCCGAAATTGATCTGATAAAAACAAAAGAGAGATACCGTATTGCTACTGAAGAAACGATGGTAGCTGTTTGGGAACGTAACCTGGAAACCGGAGTTGGTCATGCAGATCCCGTTTTATTTGATATTTTGGGTTATTCAAGCCCTTGTGTTTCAGATAGTTTTAGTTTATGGAGGGAGTATATTCACCCACAAGACCTTCAACAAATACAAAAACTAAATGTTGATCTTAAAGACGGAAAAATAAAAGAACTTAATTTCAAATTCAGGGCAACTCATAAGGATGGTTCCATCAGATGGTTTTTAGATAAAGGGGTTGCTTTGAGGAATGAAAAAGGTGAAGCCCAACGATTGATTGGAACTATTACAGATATTACCCAACAACAAAAGATTGAAGAAGAGCTTATTCTTTCAAGAGAAAAGGCGGTGGAAGCTGATAATCTTAAATCAACTTTTTTGGCAAATATGTCACATGAAATCAGAACACCAATGAACGGGATACTTGGTTTTTCTGACTTACTTAAAAGTGAAGATTCTACAGAAGAAGAAAGAGAAAATTATATTGATATAATTCACCAAAGTGGCAATCAATTAATGAATATTATAAATGATATTCTTGATATTTCGAAGATAGAAGTTGGCCAGATTCAAATAAATGAAGAAAATACATCTGTTAATGAAATACTTAAAGGGATATTTACACTTTTTAAGCCAGAAGTTGCAGATAAAAAGGATATTAAGCTGCTTATTCATAAAGAATTAACTGATAAAGAAAGTGTAATATTAACAGATGGTGTTCGTTTAAGACAAATATTAACAAACCTGATTAACAATGCAATTAAATTTACCAAAAAAGGTTTTGTTGAATTTGGATACTTGTTAATTCATGATTGTGAAAATGAATATTCAAAAGAAGGGGCATGTTTGCAATTTTATGTTAAAGATACCGGAATTGGTATACCTAAAAATAAAAGAGAGATTATTTTTGACCGTTTCAGACAATCTGATGAATCGCACACTAGAAAATTTGGTGGTACCGGTTTAGGACTTGCTATATCAAAAGGTTTTGTTGAACTTTTAGGAGGTAATATTTGGCATGAATCAGCTGAAAACAAAGGGTCTACATTCTATTTTACCATTCCATATAAAATTGGAGACCCGAAACAGGCTCAAAAAATAAAAGCCAAATACAGTAGTCAATATTCCTGGGGTAATTATACAATATTAATTGTTGAGGATGATGATATCAGCTTTAGTTATATGCATAAAATTCTTGAAAAAACTGGTGTTTCTGTAATCAGGGCTACTAAAGGGTATGATGCTATTGAAATATGTGGTAATAATAAAAAAATTGATTTAATACTTATGGATATTCAGCTGCCTGGGATTAATGGCTACGAAGCCACAAGAAGAATTAGAGAATTCTTACCCGATATCCCAATAATTGCCCAAACAGCTCATGCATTAGCTGAAGATAAAAACAAGAGTATGGAGTCAGGATGTAATGCTTTTATTACCAAACCTATAAAAAGACAAGTATTGCTACGAATACTTGAGAAGTATTTTTAATGATACTTTCCTTGAAATGTATTTTTCTCCTTCATTCTTTTTTCAATTTTAGCAACAATTTCAAAGTTTTTAAGACCATTCCATTTGGGAGCAATTAATAGTTCCAGGGGTGATTCGCTTATGAAACGTTCAACAATAATATTGGGGTTGAGGTGTTCCAGAAATTTTATTGCTAAATCAATAAATTCATCGGGCTGAAAAAGCCTTATGTTTTTTGGGTTTTCAGCATATTGTTTTGCCAATGCTGTTCCTTTAACTACCTGTAATTGATGCAATTTCAACGAAGTAATAGGTAATTTAGATAATTCAGTGGCGTGTTCAATAATTTCTTCATCGCTCTCATCGGGTAAACCAATAATCATATGAACACCCGTTTCAATATTCCTTGCAACTGTATTTAGTATAGCATCAATTGATTCCTGATGTGTATGACAGCGGTTTATTAACTCAAGTGTTCGGTCCAAAGTAGATTCAAGACCATATTCAACAACGACAAAGTATTTTTTTGATAGTTCTGCAAGATAATCAAGTATTTCATTATCAACACAATCAGGGCGTGTTCCAATTACCAGGCCAATTACTTTTGGATGAGCCAATGCCTCTTCATATAATTTTTTGAGTAAATCGAGACTTCCATAGGTATTAGAGAATGCTTGAAAATAAGCAATGTATTTTTGTGTTTTATATTTAGGTTCAAAAAAAGCAATACCCTCATTGAGCTGTTGGGTTACGGATTTTGATGGTTCGCAATAGAATGGATTAAAAGTATCATTATTACAATAAGTACAGCCACCTCTTCCTTTTGTTCCATCACGATTTGGACAGGTAAAACCTGCATCAATTGAAATTTTTTGAACTCTTTCCTTAAACTTCTTTTTAAAATAGCTTGAATAATCGTTAAAAGGGCGATTTGTTCCCCAAGGGTAGCTTATGTGATTTTCTTTTATAGTCATTTGTTTGTCATTTATAGTCATTCGCTTCGCTGTCATTGGTTATTTACAACACTGTTATTTATTGTCATTGGTAGTAATTGGTTATTTGTTGATTCGTTTATTTGAGTATTGTTTATTGAATGTTAACGACTAATGACTAATACCAAAAAGCGGATTGTCATACCAAAGTACAATCAATCCGCTTTAATTTATTCAGATCTTATAAAAATTATAACTGTGGTCCAGCACTTACTAGTTCTTTAACTTCATCATTATCTGTAAAGAACTGGAAGTTATTAATGAACTTCTGACCTAAACCTTTAGCTGCATTTTCCCAATCAGCAGGATTAGACCATGCATTTTGCGGGTTTAGCATTTTACTGTCAACGTTATTTACAGTTTTTGGAGTAGCTAAATTAAATATTGGTAAATTAACAAATTCTGCATTTTCAATAGAACCATCAAGAATAGCATTAATAATAGCTCTTGTTGAAGGTAAATCGATTCTATTACCAACACCATAAGCACCGCCAATCCAACCTGTGTTTACAAGATAAGCATTTGCACCATTCATTTCCATTTTTCTGATAAGTTCATTTGCATAAACTATTGGATCAAGTAAAAGGAAAGCGGCACCAAAACAAGCAGAAAAAGAAGGTTGAGGTTCTTTTACACCACGCTCAGTACCGGCAAGTTTTGCAGTATATCCGCTAATAAAATGATATTTTGTTTGATCGGCAGTTAATCTAGAAACCGGAGGTAAAACACCAAATGCATCAGCAGTTAAGAAAATTACGTTTTTAGCATGTCCGCCTTTGGAAACAGGTTTTACAATATTTTCGATATGATAAATTGGATAAGAAACTCTTGTATTTTGAGTTTTTGCTGATGATGTAAAGTCTATTTTACCACTTTTTTCATCAAAAACCACATTTTCAAGTAAAGCATCTTTTCTGATTGCATTGAAAATATCCGGTTCTTTTTCCGCATCTAAGTCAATTGTTTTTGCATAACAACCACCTTCAAAATTGAAGACACCATCATCGTCCCAACCATGCTCATCATCACCAATTAAGGCTCTGTTTGGATCTGCTGAAAGTGTAGTTTTTCCTGTTCCTGAAAGTCCAAAGAAAATAGCAGTATCACCATTTTTACCTACATTTGCAGAGCAGTGCATTGCAGCAATTCCTTTCAGGGGTAATAAATAATTCATTATAGAAAAGAAACCTTTTTTAATTTCTCCACCATACCAGGTTCCTCCTACGCAAGCCATTTTTTCTTTTAAATTAAATGCTGCATAAACCTCACTATGCATTTTATGCTCTTTCCAATTCGGATTAGACGTTTTAGATGCATTAAGCATTACGTAATCTGGTTCAAAAGTCTCTAATTCTTCATCTGTTGGACGAATAAACATATTTTTTACAAAATGTGCCATCCAGGCTACTTCTGTAATTATTCTAATTTTAATTCTTGTGTTTTCATTTGCACCGGCATAACCATCTTGAACATATAATTTTTTTCCAGATAATTGTTTTGCACTAATTGATTTTAGCTCGTTCCAAACTTCTGGTGTAATTGGTTTATTATCTGATGCAGGCCGGTTTTCGTTTCTCCACCAAATATTTTTTTCAGAAGTTTCTTCTTTAACAATAAATTTATCCTTTGGTGATCTTCCTGTAAAAATACCTGTATCTACTGTTACTGCTCCTGTATCAGTAACATAACCTTTTGCAAATCCTTCTAAATTAGGATTAGTTTCATCTTCGTAAAGTTTATCATAAGAAGAATTATGATATATTTCTTTTACGTTTTTAATTCCGTATTTGCTTAGATCTAAATTTTTTCCCATAATATTTTAAATTGTAGTTTAAGTTTATACAAAAATAAATGAATTAGTTCAATTATTATGAATATGTATATATGTTACATAAATGATTTTCATTTCAATAATTTTTAGAAATTAGTAGGGGGAACTCAGTAACAACAATAAACCGCTAACTTGTAGGGGGGCACTTTATAATTAAGATTTATTCTGTTTTGATCTTGGGTGATAATCCAAAATCGTTTGCTTGAGATAATCTTTTGAAAGGTGGGTATATATTTCGGTAGTAATAATGGATTCGTGACCAAGCATTTCCTGTACTGCACGTAAATCAGCACCTCCATCAACCAGATGTGTAGCAAATGAATGCCGGAAAGTATGGGGGCTGATATTCTTTTTTATTTCTGCCAATTCAGCCAGCTCTTTAACAATATGAAAAATCATTACCCTGGTTAGTTTTTTGCCCCTTCGGTTAAGAAACAGATAGTTTTCAAACTCTTTATGGATAAAAAGGTTATTCCTGTATGATTGAATATAAAACTCTATTTCTGTTTTTGCCTTTTGGGATATAGGAACTAGGCGCTCTTTATTCCCTTTTCCAATGATTTTTATAAAATCAAGATCAAAAAATAAATCGGTTAACTTTAAGTTAATTAGCTCGGATACTCGCAACCCACAACTATAAAGGGTTTCGATTATGGCTTTATTACGGTGGCCTTCTGGCTTACTTAAATCAATAGATTGCTCTATTTTATCAACTTCTTCAACAGATAAAAATACCGGTAGTTTACTTCCCAGGTTTGGCATTTCTAAAAGTTTACTTGGGTCGGTATCAATTTGATCGGTAAGCAATAAATATTTATAGAAAGCCCTTATACCAGAAATAATTCGGGCTTGTGAGCGTGCACTTAATCCTAAGCTATTTAGTTCTTCAACAAAATCTTTTAATATTATTATATCATCTTGTGAAAATGTGAGTTCTTTATCAATAATCTCAAGAAAGTTAATAAGTTTTTCAATATCAAAAATATAGGACTGAATGGAATTATCAGAAAGCGATTTTTCTATCTTTAAAAATGCCCTGAAATTTTCTATTTCCTGATGAATTTGCATTAACGGTGCATTTTAATTTCTTTTCAAAACTAAGAAAAATCAAACAAATAATATTATATAAAAAACATTGTGTTTACTTTTGTCAAAAACAACTTAACATGAATATATTAATAATAAACGGACCAAATCTTAATCTACTTGGAAAAAGGGAACCTTCAATTTATGGGAATCTTTCATTTAAAGAATATCTAAGTGAATTAAAATCAGTATTTTCTGATATAAATATTGATTATTTTCAATCGAATCATGAAGGGGAAATAATTGATAAAATTCAGGTTTCCGATGGAAATTATGATGGAATAATTTTAAATGCAGCTGCATATACACATACTTCCGTAGCTATTGCAGATGCTATTACAGCGATTTCAGCACCTGTTGTTGAAGTGCATATTTCAAATATTTATACGAGAGAAACTTTCAGGCATAAATCTCTCATCGCACCTTATTGTGTTGGTAGTATTTCTGGTTTTGGATTAGATTCCTACCGTTTGGCGGTGTTGAGTTTAGAAGGTAGAAAGTAGAAGGTAGAAAGTAGAAAGTATTTAATAACTTGAATGAAAAATAAAATAAATACAAGGAGAAAACCTGATTGGCTCAAAATAAAACTTCCGGAAAAGGATAGTTATGCAGAAGTAAAGAAACTAATTAGGGATAATAATTTACATACGATATGTACGAGTGGATCTTGTCCTAACCTTGGTGAATGTTGGGATGCAGGAACTGCTACTTTTATGATTTTAGGTGATATATGCACGCGTGCCTGTAAATTTTGTGCTGTAAAAACAGGAAAACCATTATCCGTTGACAAAAATGAACCAGTAAAACTGGCAAGATCTATAAAAGTCTTAAAACTTAAGCATTGTGTAATTACTTCTGTTGACCGTGATGATTTGCCTGATGGTGGTGCTTCCTTTTGGGCTGAAGTAATTAAACAAATAAAAAAGTTGAACCCTGAAATCTCCATTGAAGTATTGATCCCTGATTTTAATGGGAATACAAAGCATCTTCAAGTAGTTATTGATGCAAAACCGGATATTATCTCGCATAACCTTGAAACAGTAAGACGCATAACACCAAATATAAGGACAAAAGCCAAATATGATACCAGCCTCAAGGTGCTAAAGTTTATTGCTCAATCTGGTATTCGGGCCAAATCAGGTATAATGGTTGGCATTGGTGAAACATTTAATGAAGTTCTGGAAACAATGGATGATTTAAGGTCTGTGAACTGTGAGGTAATGACTATTGGTCAATACTTACAGCCAACAAAGCTGAACATGGAGGTTCAGGAATATGTAAATCCCGAAATTTTTATAAAATATAAACAAGTTGGCCTGGAAAAAGGATTCCGTTTTGTTGAAAGCAGCCCTTTGGTTCGTTCTTCTTATCATGCAGAAAAGCATGTGAAGTAAATTATTTTGCTTCTTTTTGCAATCGCACGCTGTCGCTAAAGCTATAGCGTTGGCGCATAAAGCTTTTAGTGAACGCGGTCAGTAACCTGGAATTGCATGCACTGGGCTTGTCGAAGTGCTATATTGTTAAACTGTTTTATTGTTGTTATATAAATATGCAATCAAATTTTATTTTTGAAGATTTGGGTCATATATCCTATAAAAAAGCATGGGATTATCAGAAAATGATATTTAATCGGTTGATTGATAATAAAAAAGAGGAGAGGAGAAATGAAAATCAATTGTTATTTTGTGAGCACCCACATGTTTTTACCATAGGTAAAAGTGGCAAATTGTCTAATTTGTTAATAAATAAAGAGTTGCTCAACGAAAAAGGAATTGAATATTATAATATCGACAGGGGAGGGGATATCACTTATCATGGTCCTGGCCAGATTGTAGCTTATCCATTATTTGATTTAGATACTTTCGGAATTGGTACACGCGACTATGTTTTTAAACTTGAAGAAATAGTAATTAAATCAATGATTGAGTTTGGAATTAAATGTGGAAGGTTGGAAAGTGCAGCAGGAATTTGGCTAGAACCTGAGGTTTCAGCAAAAAGCAGAAAAATTTGTGCTATTGGTGTTCGTAGTAGCAAAAGGGTAACTATGCATGGTTTGGCTTTAAACGTGAATACCGGTTTATCTTTTTTCAATTATATTAACCCTTGTGGTTTTACTGATAAGGGTGTTACTTCTATGGAAAAAGAGTTAGGTAAATTTGTTGATATTGAGATCGTTAAAAGTACTTTGTTGAAAAACTTTCAAATTGAGTTTGGTAATTGGTAAATTGGTCATTTCGCTTTGCGGTCATTAGTTGTTTATCTGTTTATTTGTGGATTCGCTTATTTGTATATTTGATTGCATATCAAATCCTCAAACCCTCAAATTACCAATGACCTATTCACCAAGAATGAATAACCAATAACTATTTATTAATCATTAGACATTATTCATTCAAAATAATCTTTCCAGCATTAAAACTATTGAAACTCCCAATCCGGCACCTGAAAGTACTAAAGTCCATTCGCGTTTTTTTATATTTAATATGCCCACCGCAATCGATGACGCTATTAGAATAATTAAAACGATTATGACCTGGCCAATTTCCAAACCCAAATTAAAGGCAAACAGTGGTTTAACAAGACTTTGCTCCATACCCAGCAAACTTTTTAGGTAATTTGAAAAACCCAAGCCATGTATGAGTCCAAAAATTAGTGCTGTTAAATATTTAAAGTTATGCAGTTTTGAGGAAAAATCAGTTCTTTTTTCAAAAATATTTCCAATTGCTGATATAAAAATAGTTAATGGAATAAGAAATTCTACCAGTTCGGAATCTATGCTTAAAACATTTAATGTTGATAATGCAAGAGTTGCTGTATGACCAATAGTAAATGCTGTTACCAGTATAAGCACTTTTTTCCAATCCACTAATAAATAAACGGCAGTTAACGTTATAATAAATAAAATGTGGTCAAAAGCCTGATAATCTATTATATGATCAAAACCTAGTTGCAGATAAATGTTAAATAAAGACATAGCTATAATTTCTGATATTAGTAATAAAAGTGTGATTATTATCTAAAATTTGTTGATTTTCGGTTTATTAAACTTCTTTTAAAAGATGTAAAAGTTGGCAGTACTTAGTCAACAGTTGGCATAAGCTCTTCGAAGTTTGCTTTCTGAGAATTGAAGACTTCTGTTTCAATAGACAATAAATAGCAAAAAAATGTAAAAAAAACCTTGAATTTGCAAACGAACTTTAATTATGAAACTATAATGCCAAATATCTAAATAATTATTAATCTATGTAAATGTTTTTTCATATTTTAAAACATTGTAACTTTGTAGTTATTATTTATAATTGTTAATCTTTTATGTGTGAAAAGTTAGGGGTTATGTGATGCTGGTTTCAATTTATTTTAATAAGTTTAATTAGTAGCTTTTAAATTAATCAACACGCTAATTGTAAGATAATGAGTAATTTAATATTTGTGTTGTTAGGGGTAATTACAGTTTTTTCATCTTATGACAGGCATTTAGTCGTTCAGGAAACAAATTTTCATCCGGTTCATGTTTCATTTACAAATCTTGAATATGTTAAGGATAAAAAGCAATTTCAGATATTATTTAAGATTTTTGCAGATGATTTTGATCTAGTCCTGAAAAAAAAATATAATGTATTTTTAAATCTTGAAAATGGTGAAAAGCCAGATGGATATGAAAAAATAGTAACAAAATATATATTAGAGCACTTTAAAATAGTAATTGATAATAAGGATTTTACGGAATCAAAATTAAAATTTTTGCATTTAGAATTAAAAGAGAAGGCGGTTTGGTTGCACTATATTTATAAATTTAAGGGGCAAAGTAATAGTTTTGAGCTACGGAACTCTTTGATGACAGACTTATATTACGACCAAACTAATTTATTGATTTTTAATTACAATAGTTTTCAGAAAGCAATTAGGTTTACAAATGATAAAACAAAAGAAGTTTTATCTGTTAAAATAGATTGAGTATGCATAGGATATATAGAAAAATAACATTATTTGTTTTACTAATCTTTTTATTTCAACCTCTTTATGCCACGCATAACAGGGCTGGTGAAATTACTTATAAACAAATAGGGCAATATAAATATGAAATTACTTTAATAACATACACCTATACAAAAGCTCCGGCTGACAGGCCTGAAATTGATTTATATTTTGGCGACGGTACTTCTGCAACTGTGTCAAGGATTGAACCAGTGTATTTACCCGATGATTATAAAAAAAACACCTACATTGTAGAACATACCTATCCAGGCCCGGGAACCTTTATTATTACTTTTGAAGATCGAAACAGGAATGAAGGAGTAAGAAATATACCCAATTCGGTAAATATTATGTTTGCATTAAAAACAATACTGCAAATTAATCCCAATTTAGGCGAAAACAATACACCGGTGATGTTAAACCCACCGCATGATAAAGCTGCAAAAGGTTTGGTGTTTATCCATAACCCAAATGCTTTTGACCCTGATGGTGACAGCCTTTCCTATAAACTGGCCATATGTCTTGGAAATGATGCTCAACCCATTGAAAATTATAAATATCCAGAAGCAAGTGTGAGTATAAGTGTTGATTCAATAAGTGGTGATCTAATTTGGGATTCACCGGTATACTTGGGAATTTATAATATTGCTATTGAAATTGAAGAATGGCGTAGTGGTGTAAAAATTGGCAGTATAATCAGGGATATGCAGATTGAAGTGGTGGAAACGGACAATAAACCTCCTAAAATTGATCCGGTTGGGCCATTTTGTATTGAAGCTGATTCTCTTCTTCAGTTTACTGTTACTGCCAGGGATACTGCCACTGAACAAATAACCCTTACGTCAACAGGTGGTGTTTATAATCTGGAAAATAGTCCGGCAACATTTGAACAAGGTAATAAGGGTATGGGTATTGTTGAGGCTGATTTTAGCTGGCAAACCATTTGTGAACATGTTAGAAAACAACCATATATGGTAATTTTTAAGGCAACGGATGATAATCCTGATCAGGTACTTGTTGATTACCAAAATGTTTCCGTTGAGGTGGTTGGCCCTTCACCAAAAAATGTGCAATTAGTGTCAACAAATAATACAATTTATGTAAAATGGGATCCTAGTGTATGTAGCGAGGTTATAGGTTACAAGATTTATAGAAAAAATACTAAAGAGAGTTTTATTCCGGGAGAATGTGAATTAGGGGTACCGGCGTATTTAGGCTTTGAGCATATTGGCACTGTTGATGGTCATGATAATGCAGAATATCTGGATAATAATAATGAAGAAGGTCTGACACACGGTTATTTGTATTGTTATATGATAGTAGCTTTTTATGCTGATGGTGCAGAAAGTTATGCTTCGTACGAGGTTTGTTCTGAATTGACTTCAGGCGTTCCAATTATTTTAAAAACAAGCGTTACTACAACAAGTGAAACAAATGGAGCTATTCACTTAGAGTGGATGCAACCTATGGATTTTGATTCAGTTTCAAACCCTGGACCTTACCGATACACTATTTTTCCATCAAATGATTTATGGGGAACAGAATTTACTGACCCTTACTATGTTTATGGTATTGATAACACTTCTTTTATTGATACTATGTATAATACTTTGGAATTACCCAGAATTTATAAAATGGGCCTCTATAATTATGATGCAACAATTGATTCATGGAATATAATAGGGGTACCGGAAAAAGCATCTACTGTTTTCCTTACCCTGCATCCACGTGATAATGAAATTGAGTTGGAAATTGAAGAAAATGTTCCTTGGGAAAATTATGCTTATGTAATTTATAAGCAAAACCCTGTGAGTTTAGAGTTTGATTCTATTGCGACATCTACTTCATCAAATTTTATTGATAGGGGATTGGATAACGGCAAAACTTATTGCTATAAAGTGAAAAGTATTGGTGAATATGGTTTGGATACGATCCCATCACCTTTATTAAATTATTCACAGGAGGCATGTGCCATACCTGTTGATACCATTCCATCATGCTCACCGGAACTAACTGTTATTAATAATTGCGATAGTTTAAGAAATGAACTTGAATGGACAAACCCTAATAATTTTTGTGCGAATGATGTGGTGAAATATAATATATATTATGCCCGATCACTTGAACAGGATATGGAATTGTTAACTACTATTAACAATGCTGAAGATACTACATATATCCATTATCCAAATTCTTCTTTAGCAGCATGTTATTTAGTTACTGCCGTTGATTCATTTCAGAATGAGAGTGCACCTACAAATAAGGCTTGTGCGGATAATTGTGATTATTATTTGTTACCAAATACTTTTTCGCCAAACGAGGATGGTGTAAACGATTTGTTCAAACCAATTTCGTACCAACTTATTGATAAAATTGAAATAAAAATATACAGCAGATGGGGCAATCTGGTATATAAAACAGAAAATCCTGAAATCAATTGGGATGGTCGGGATATGATAAGCAATCAAAAAGTACCTACCGGGGTATATTATTATGTTTGTGATATCTGGGAATATCGGTTGACAGGAATAGAAGTTAGAAATATTTCCGGATTTATAAATGTTTTTGCAGAGGAAGCAGGAACAGGTACAGGAAAATAATTGTTTTTGGACAATTTGTAGAAGACAATTAACAAAAACAGTCAAATATAAAGACGTATTGACAAGTTGTCATTAGGCGGGTTTCAGAAAACAGTTGCCAGTTTAAATACAAAAAAAGATTAAAAAATATGGTTATATTAAAAAAATATAGTTTGATATTTATATTATTGAGTTTTTCAATAAATATTATTGCTCAAAAAAATGCTTATTTGGCTGGCAAAATTGATTATGAAAAAGGGTTATACAAATCGGCGATTGTTCATTTAGATAAATATTTTACTGGGCAGGATTATAAGGACGAAGCATTTGTTATAAGAGGGAAAGCAAAATTAAACCTTCACCAATACAGTAGTGCCATAGAGGATTTTTCAAAGGTTAATCACAAAAAATTTCCTGAGCTAAATTTATTTCTGGCGAGAGCATATGCAGCGGTTAATAATGAAAAAGAGGCAATTAATTACTTAAAAAACTATCTGAAATTGAAGATAAAGTTGCCTGAAGAAAAGATTATTGCTTATCCGGAATTTGGTAATATTGCTGATAGCCGGGAATGGGAACAACTTTGGACTACAAAATGGTATTCGAAAAAAGAAAATTTATTGCAAAATGCTGAAGAAGAATTAAACACCGGAAATTATCAGTCTGCAGAAAGTTTTTTAAATGAGTATATTATTAAGTACAAAGAAAATTCGCATGTCTTTTTCTTAAAGGCGCAATTATCAGTTTTAAGAAATAATGATAAAGATGCAATTGATTATCTTGAAAAAGCAATAGAGATTGAAAACAATATTAACTTTTTAATAATTAAGGGACAAACTGAATTCCGCTTGAAAAAATATAAAAACTCTTTAAAAACACTTAATGAAGCTTTTCAAAAGGATAGCTTGAATTTAGACATTGTATATGAAAGATCTTTTACGTATTCGGCACTAAAAAAACATGAACTGGCTAAAGCGGATATAAAAAAATACCTGTATTATTATCCTGCCAAAGTTGAAGGTTTAGAACGCCTTGCTCTAATAAATAAGGCAAGTGGTGATTTTTTGGCAGCTATTCAAACTTATGGAAAGCTCATTGAAAAATATCCTGCAAAAACAGAATATTACAAAGAAAGGGCAAATGCATATATGGAAACCCATACTTATAAGTATGCCATAAAGGACTATTCTATGGCATTAGACCTATATCCCAGGGATGCTGAAATATATTTTCAAAAAGGAAATGCCCATTATAAACTTAGGGAAGTTCAAAAAGCATGTTATGAATGGAAATGGGCCCAGAAGTATGGATCTTTGGAAAGTTCTAAATTAATTTATAAGTATTGTAGGTAATAATAAGCAATTAATCTTTCCGAAAGATTTTTAATAAAATGATATTTCTGATTATTGGGAATAGACAGTCTATAACTTGACTTTCAGAAAGTTCTTATATCTAGTAATTTTTATGAAAATTTAGCTTTCTATATTTATTGCTCAAAAAACTCATTAATCTTACTTGCCACATAATCCATCATTTCTTTGGTTAATTCCGGATACATCGGTAATGAGAGGATCTCATCCTGAAATGTTGCGGCGTTTGGCAGATCACTAAACTGATAATTAAGTTCTTTATAGGCATCCATAAACGGAATAGAAACAGGATAATGAATGGCTGTTCCTATATCATTGTCCTTTAAAAATTGTTCTAAATCATTTCTGTGCTTCGTACGTATGGAATATACATGGTAAACATGTTTTACATTTTCTCTTTTTAGCGGGGTAATAACATCACCAATTCTATTAAGAATTTTATCGTAATATTTGGCATTGTTGGCTCGCTTATAATTCCACTCATGAATATGAGGTAGTTTTACTTTTAACACTGCAGCCTGCAGGGTGTCCAGCCTACTGTTAATACCTGTAATTTTATGATTATGTTTCTTGAGTGCTCCATGATTGGCATACATTCTTAACTTTTCAGCTAACTCATCATTATTTGTTATTATAGCACCGGCATCACCATAAGCACCTAAGTTTTTTCCCGGGTAGAAACTAAAAGTGGCAGCATTGCCAAAAGTACCTACTTTTTGACCCTCAAATTCTGCAAAATGAGCTTGGGCACAATCTTCAATTAAAAATAAGTTATACTGATCAGCAATGTTTTTTATTTTTTTTATTTCAGCCGGTTGTCCATAGAGATGTACCGGAATAATAGCCTTGGTTTTTGAATTTATTTTCTCTTCAATTTTATTGGCATCAATAGTAGAGTATTGATCAATATCAATAAAAACAGGAGTGGCACCTGTTTGTGAAATGGTTTCTGCTGTTGATATCCATGAATTGGCTACAGTGATTACTTCATCACCAGTACCAATCCCCAGCATCTTTAAAGTAATATAGATTGCATCAGTTCCATTAGCAACACCTATACAATGTTTAACACCAAAATCACGGGCATAAGCCTCTTCGAACTCTTTTATTTCACTGCCTTTTATAAATGCAGTTCGATCAATTACCGAATGAATAGCTGCATCCATTTCCTTTTTTAGGGAACTGTATTGTGTTTTTAGATCAACAAATGGTATTTTCATGGAATTATATTGTTTTTAGATAAATTGTTATATTGCTAAATTGTTTCTGTTACAATTACATAAATTATGATATTTTGTCATTATTGTGATTATTTACTGTTAAAGACGCATGGCCATGCGTCTCTACAATATATCTAAACTTATTTTATTTTTCTTGCCGGATTTCCTGCATAAATTCCACGTTCTGTAATATCTTTAGTTACTACTGAACCTGCTCCAATAACCACGTTATCACAAATTTGAACAGGTAATATGGTCGCATTCGTTCCTATTGAAACATGATTACCTAAAACTGTCTTTTTCCATTTTTCCTGATCACCACCGGCAGGTCCGCCATCAGAAAAAGTGTCGTTAATAAACATGGCACCATGTGATATAAAACAATTTTGGCCTATGTTAACTAATTCACAAATAAAAGCATGGGATTGAATTCGGGTATTATCGCCAATTTCAACACCTTTTTGAATTTCTACAAAGGGACCCACAAAGCAATTATCACCAATTTTTGCCTCATAAATATTTACCGGTTCAACAACCTTTACATTTTCACCAAAATTAACATTACGAATTTGGCATTTATATATTGTTGGATTCATTAGAATATATTTTATTATCCGCAGATGTCGCAGATTTTTATTTCGTTAAAAAATATCTGGGTTCATTTGCGTTCATCTGTGGACTTATTTTTTATATCAGAAGTTTATTTTTTTTCGCAGATGATTCAGATTTTCGCAGATGTTTGTGCTTATATTTTTATCTGCGATAATTTGTGTTCATCTGAGGATTAAAAAAATTTTTCTACATATGTTTATCTTTGGTTCTTATAACTCTTTTATACTCTAATTGTTCAGCACCAAAATTGATTAATAAACCAATTTCTTGATTGGTAGCTTTTAAATAATTTAGCACTTGTGATAAATCATTATTATTTAATTTATTCGCGGCTTTAAGTTCTACAATAATTTTATCATAACAGAAAAAATCAGCAGAATATTTTTTCTTTAGAGTTTTTCCCCGAAATAATATTTTGAGCTTTTTTTCTTGTTCATAAGGTATTTCCTTTTCATTAAAGACTATTGATAAAGCTTCTTGATAAACGGCTTCAAGAAAGCCTGGGCCCAATTCAGAATGAACTTCCATTGCACAACCTATTATTTTATATGTTTCTTCTTTATAAGGATAATCATTTTCATATTTTTTTAATAAATCCATAATAACACTTCATAATTTATTTTATCCACAGATGTCTCAGGTTTTCGCAGATGACACAGATTTTATATTTATTATTATTATCTGCGTTCATTTGCGTAATCTGTGGATATATTCTTTGCTTTCAACTTTGTCTGCAGATGTCGCTGATTTTTGCAGATGTTTGCTTTGTTAAAAATAATATCTGCGTTCATTTGCGTTCATCTGTGGATTAATTCTTTGTCCACAGATGTCGCAGATTTTCACAGATTTTTATTTGGTATCTTCAAACTTCTTAAATGTCCTCAGATATTTTTGTTTATAAGTTTCTGGTTAGTCGCTATGGCTTAGTTATTAGGTAGTTACCAGTTACTAATTTTACCTTTTAGCTTCTGTATAAATTTTCTCAATTATTTCAACGGTTTTCATGCCTTCAAAAGCATTGGTTGCTATAATTGCCTTGTTATTAAGTACATCTATTACATTTTCATATACCTTATCATGGTTTGACATAGAACCTTTATATTCACCATATTCATTTGGTGGGTTACCTGGTGGCAGGTCTTTAATTTCATAGTCATCAATTTTTTGATATTCTAGTTCATTCAGGTACTGTCCTCCAATTTTAACGGTTCCATTTTCACCAAAGATGGTAATTGAACCTTCCATATTTTTTCCAAAACTATTTACACTATAGTTAATGGTTCCCATAGCCCCATTGTAAAACTCCAATGAAACAGCACCGGTATCTTCAAATTCAATAATATTCTGGTGAGCATAGTTCCCAACTTTGGCTTTTACTTCTTTTACGTCACCTACTAACCAATAAAGCAGATCAACAAAATGGCTAAATTGAGTATAAAGCGTACCACCATCTAATTCTAAAGTACCTTTCCAGTCTGAGTTTTTGTAGTAGGCTTCGTTTCTGTTCCAAAAACAGTTTAGCTGGGCACTATAAATTTTACCGAATTTACCATCTTCAATTGCTTTTTTAACGGCTACAACGGGTGGATTAAACCTATTTTGTTTCACTATAAACAGCATTTTATTTGCTTTAAGTGATTCTGAAATCATTTGACCTGCATCAGCAACTGACAAAGCCATTGGTTTTTCACAGAGAACATGATGCCCCGTTTGCAGGCTTTTAATAGTGTGCTCTGTATGTAAGCCATTAGGTGTACAAATAGCAACTACATCAATATCCTTTTCATTCGCCAATAGATCATCTATCGAAT
Source organism: Bacteroidota bacterium (assembly GCA_039714415.1). Lineage (GTDB taxonomy): Bacteria > Bacteroidota > Bacteroidia > Bacteroidales > NBLH01 > NBLH01. The sequence continues at coordinate 16,778 of JBDLJL010000039.1, read as the reverse complement.
AATAAATATCAGCATTAAATTCTTTTCCAAGTTTGTCTGCCCGTGTATTATCCGTATCACAAACTGCTTTTAAATTTCCAAGGCGCTCAATATGTCCTGCATGACGCTGAGCAATCCGGCCACAGCCAATTATTGCAAAATTGTATTTTTTCATACTAATTTATGTGTAATTATTTTAAACCCGGGAATAAATTTAGTTGCTAAATCTGAAAATTGATGCTTGTTTTTATGATTGTTACTTTTTATTTGATGGATGGACAATTAAGTGAATTGATAATTTTAAATTGCTGATTGATTACTATATATTGGTTATTGTAGTAACACTACTTATTGCCTACTATTTTATGGACTATTGCTGGTTACTGGTTACTGATGACTGGTTACTGGTTTTCATAAATTAAATCATAAATACCGTCGTCTTTTAATAGTTGGTCTATCGAAAATTGTATATTTTCATTTGGTTTCTTTCATGGAGTAAGCTTTTTAATCTTCAAAAACATCTTCTAGTACTATTTCCAAATCTTTAAAAAGATCAACTCTAACTTTATCACTTTGGGTATATTTTCCTTTAAATTGGTATTTTCCATCTTTATCAAGAATAAAAACATCAACCAAGTGAGTATCAGGATAAACCATCCAGTATTCTTTTACTCCTTGTTCCTGGTAGAGCTGGAATTTTATTTTGGCATCTTTTTCTGCTGTTGATGGCGAAAGAATTTCAATAATTAAGTCAGGGGCACCTACACATCCCTTGTCGTCTAATTTAGAAATATCACAGATAACACAAATATCGGGTTGTACAACTGTAAAGGTTTGGTCATTATCTTTTCCATTTGGGAAACGGACATCAAAAGGGGCTGAATATATATCACATTTATTTTTATATAAGTAATTTCCTAATTGCCTTGATAATTCGAACGAGGCTTTCTGGTGCCTACGAGCAGGTGCCGGCGACATTCTAAACAATTTTCCTTTTATCAGCTCTATACGCTCCTGAAAACGCCAAGTTAAATAGTTGGCATAAGTATAGGTTTTATTGGTATCAAGTAAGGAAATATCTGTTATCATGATTGAGTGCTTTTTACAAATATACAAAAAATACAGAATAAATTTTGTAAAGGATTATTAAAAAATTGAAGGCAATCTACTTTAGTTTACTTATCCTCTTCCCGGAATTGTTTCATAAAAACAAACAAACTATAAAAGAACATCATGAAAAGAACCCCTGCCATGCGGTTTAGCATTGATTCAAACATAAAGTTTATGGATAGGATAACAAGCAGGAAAAATAATAAATAATGCTTCTTTTTGTAGGCAAAGTAGAAACCATACACAAGAATAAAAATAAGGCTTAAAAAACCAAAAATACCTAAACCTGCAAATGTTTCAAGGTATTGGTTATGGGCATTTAATTGTGCATCATTAGCCTTTTTCAGGTTGTGTTGTTCGTATTTTTTACCTAACTCCTTATACAAATTTGCTGGAGCTGTTCCAAACCAAAAATTTTCTTTTATCACTTCAGTGGCAGCAAACCATGTATGAAAACGGGCATCTTTTTCTTGTAAACTTTCTTGTTCAGGATGTTTAACAAGACTTAAGGCTTGTTTTGCTACTTTTTGCATTCTTGTGCTGGTGAAAAGGAAAGTGCTGCCAAGTGTAATAATAATAATTCCAATGAATAAAAGCCTTTTTTTTCTTTTATTGAGCATTTCATAAAGAATTATAAAGATAGCAGTTATAAGAAATGCAATAAGTCCTGCTCTTGATTGCAGAAAATATATCATTATAATAAAAAAGATAATAATAAAAAATACTATTATTTTCCATCCTATTGTTTTTACAATCCTACTCCTGTAAAAATCAAATAATATGACAATTGAAAATAATATATACATAGAGAAATAAGAAGGATGCATTAAAGATGATAATAAAGAACCGGAAAAATTACTAATTCTCATATTTATTTGTTGCCAAAAAGAGTATTTTTCTGTACCATACCAATGCCAGTATTTAATATACCAAGTACCATTTTCAATAATTAAGTTTGAAAAAAAAGCATCAGATAAACAATAAATGGAAGCAATCAAATTTGCAAGCACAAATACAAGTAAAATGGTTTTATAGTGTTTTTTTACTATTTCATTTGATCCTGCCAAAATAATAGGGAAAAAGGCAATAGATAATTTTTCCTGTATATCAAATAGCCCATCATTAAAATCAATTGTATAAAATAAGGAAATTATCGTTAAAAAAAAATAGATTAGAAAACCTACATACAATTTTCTATAAGAAAAAGAAAAAAATTTCTCTTTGATATTACCTTCTAATATCCAGGTAAATATCCAAAAACTTATTATAATAGGGAGGTAATTGCTATTTAATGGCAGCCAAAAAATAAAGAGTAGCAAGGCAAAAAAATTAAGCTTGTTTGTTACTATTCTGTATTTAGATTGGGAATAATTCATTTATTTATTTGCTAAATGTTTTTTGAATTACATTTGAGATTCTACTTTTATCTTTTTCAGATAAGTTGCTCCCTGATGGTAAACACAGCCCCATTTTGAAAAGTTTTTCAGATGTACCATTTAAATATTGAGGGTGTCTGCTAAAAATAGGTTGAAGATGCATAGGTTTCCATAAAGGTCTAGCTTCAATATTTTCTTTTTCCAAAGCAAGTCTAAGTTTTTCTCTTGAAACTCCATTTGATTTATTTTTATCAATTAAGATAGTGGTTAACCAAAAATTAGAATGAAAATCTGAGTTTAGTTCATCTAAAAAACTAATTCCTTCTTGTTTATCAAATAAATTTTTATAAAATTTATAGTTATTCCTTCGACTTTCTACTCTCTTATCTATAACTTCTAATTGTCCTCGGCCAATACCAGCAACAATATTACTCATTCTATAATTATACCCAATTTGTGAATGTTGATAATGAGGGGCATTATCTCTTGCTTGAGTTGCTAAGAAACGTGCTTTCTCTATATATTTTTCATTATCTGACAATAGCGCACCACCGCCTGAAGTTGTAATAATTTTATTACCATTAAATGAGAGTATTCCAAATGTTCCTTTTATTCCTACAGCTTCGTTTTTGTATTTACTACCCAAAGCTTCAGCTGCATCTTCTATTATAGGTATTTCATATTTATTTGCAATTTCAATAATCTCATCAATTTTAGCAGGCATTCCATAAAGATGAACTAAAATAATAGCTTTTGGTTTTTTCCCTTTTGAAATCCTGTCTTTTATTGCTTTTTCCAATAATTCCGGACTCATATTCCAAGTATCTGCTTCAGAGTCTATAAATATTGGAGTAGCATTTTGATAAATTATTGGATTAACAGTTGCTGAAAATGTAAAAGTTGAAACTAAAACTTCATCATCTTGCTTAACTCCTAGAATAATTAGTGCAAGGTGTATTGCAGCTGTTCCTGAACTTAGTGCCGCCACATCTGAAATTTTCAAATACTCTGATAATTCTTTTTCAAAACCATTAACATTTGGACCAAGTGGAGCAACCCAATTTGTATCAAATGCTTCGTTAACATATTTTTTTTCATTACCACTCATATGTGGTGATGAAAGCCATATTTTACTATTCATTTCTTTTTATTTTTCTAGCTGGAATACCAACAGCAATATAATTATCAGGTATATTTTTAGTTACCACAGAGCCTGCACCAATTATCACATTTTTTCCAATTTTAATATTTGGTACAACTGTAGAGCCTGCACCGATATGTGAAGATGTTCCTATGATTACATTACCACAAAGTGTTGCATTAGGAGAGATATGAACATAATCGTTAATAATACATTCATGATCCACTGAGGCAGATGTGTTTATAATTACATGATTTCCAACTAATGAGTCAGCATTTATTGCTGTATTAGGCATTATTACGGTGCCTTTTCCAATTTTAACACTTTGGGAGATTATTGCAGAAATATCAATTGCATTTCCAAAAATTGCATTTCCCATTAATTTATCTACAATATTTTTTCTAATAATATTATTCCCTATTGAAACTATTAGTTTATCTTTTTTAAGAATATCCAAATTAAATTCTCCAAAGCAGGTAACCCCACTTAATTCTTTTATTTGGGGATTATCGTCAAATAACCCATTTATTGATATTTGATTTTTTAACAAAATATCAATAATAACTTTTGCATGACCAGAGGCACCGTATAAAAACATATCAATTACCTTTAAATTTTTCCATTGTTGCAGAGGTTAATGAGTTTATATCTTCCGATTTAAAAACCTTTTTTATGGTTAAAAATAGTATTTTAATATCCAATAAAAAAGAAAGATTATCAACATACCAAACATCTAAATCAAATTTTTTTTCCCAACTTATTGCATTCCTTCCATTAATTTGTGCCCAGCCAGTTATTCCAGGTTTTACTTCATGTCTTCTTTTTTGGAATTTATTATATAAAGGCAAGTATTCTTCCAACAAGGGACGTGGTCCAATCAATGACATATTTCCTTTTAGCACATTTATTAGTTGCGGAATCTCATCTAAAGAAGATTTTCTTATAAATTTCCCGATTCTAGTCAGTCTTTTTTCATCAGATAAAAGATTTCCTTTTTTATCCTTTTTATCATTCATTGTTTTAAACTTGATAAGTTTAAATATTTTTTCATTTTTACCAGGTCTTTTTTGAAAGAAATATGGTTTTCCATTATTAACAAAAAACAAACCTATTGTGGCAAAAACAAAAATAGGACTTAATATTAAAAAAGCTATAGAAGCAATTGTAATGTCTAGAATTATTTTTATAAAAAAACGATACATCTTAAATTATTAATTTTCATTTTTTAGAGATGAATAATCTATTTTTCTACTGCTCAATAAATTTATATATTCTTTATATAATTTTTCCCAAATATACTCTTGAGAGTATTTTTTTTTAATTATATCTCGTGTTGGTCCAGATAATTTTATTCTTAATTGTTTATCATTTACTAGAATTTTCATTTTTTCAAATAATTGCTTTTCATTTTTGGTTTGGATTATTAAACCATTTATTCCTTCTTCTATTATTTCATTACATCCGTTAATATCCGAAACGATTGAAGGAAGTTCCATAGCCCCTGCCTGCATAACAACATTTGGGAAACCTTCTCGATAAGATGGAAATACAAATATATCAGAAATTGCTAAAAAAGGTTTTACATCTTCTTGCCATCCTAATTGTATGATATTGCTATTGTTTGATAAAACTCTCTTACTTAATTTATTAACTGGATCTAATAATTTTTCTTCTTCTCCAACCAGAAGAAGCTTTATTTTTTTATTTTCATTATTTAGCCTATCGAAAGCAGCTAATAGTTCATTTATACCTTTGTCTTTAACTATTCTTCCTACAAAACAAAAAACAATGTCATCTTCATTAATATTTAATTTTTTCCGATTAAATTTAAAAAAATCAACATTCTTTAAAGAAAACTCTTCTGTATTTATTCCATTACTACTTCCATTACCAATTACTTTTAATTTATTTAGAGGCGCTAATTTATTTTCTGCCATAAAGTTCATTAAAGCGAACGAATTTGGATAAATATTCGTTGCCCCCCAGGAAGTTAATTTTTCTACAATATTCAATAGTTTTCTTTTTAAACCATGTGTTTCTATGAGTGGCAAACCAGCAACTGTATGCATACGTATTGGGACATTTGCAAGTCTGGCAGCCAGCATTCCAACTATTCCTGCTTTAGGTGTATGAGTATGAACAATTTTAGGTTTTTCTTTATTGAAATATTTATATGTTAGCCATAATGCTTTAATATCAGTTATTGGTGATATCTTTCTTGTATATGGAAATGTTTTTACATCTATTCCTGTATCTTTTTTTATTAGTTCTGCTTCTTTACCTTTCGCACTTAGCAATTGGACTTCGAAACCCTTTTTTTTCATAAAATTTGGTTGTCCTTTAATAAGTTTGTGTAAAGAAACTGGTACTGTTGTTACGCGAATTAGCTTAATTTGCATTTTAATTACAATCTAGATAAAAAGTTTTTAAAGTCATTTAGATAATATGTATAATTGAACCTTTCGAACTTACTACAACTTTCTTTCATTTTTTTTATATTATCTAATCCCAGGTTAAGACTTTTAGTAAGTGATGAACGCAATGACTTATCTGTTGAAGTATTGATTATATATCCTAAAATACCCTCTTCTAAATAATCTGTAACATTACTAGAGACATTTGTTAAAACAGGGGTTCCCGAACTTACAGATTCTACAAATTTGGTAGGAAAACCAGCAGTATTAACAAGGTTGTTATCTCTTAAAAATATTGAAAAATCTGATTTTTTTATTTCATTTATTGAGTCTAAATGGGGCTTCCTTCCCAGAAATATTAAATTGTTTTTAAGATTATCAGGAAAGGATTCTTGTCCAAAAAATTCTAAATATTGATTCTTAGTTATTCCAACAATTATGAATTCAAATTCGGATATTTGAGATTTGATACCAGACAAAGTTCTTATTATCAGATCTAGTCTATCCTTCTGTCCATTTCCAGGTGATCCGACATAAACCAGACGAATGCCGCCATGTCCGTTAGCATTAATCGTTTTTTCCCATTTCGATGATTTTTTGTCGATAAGAGGTGGTAGTTTTATAACATTATTATGTTTATAATAATCATATAGATATTGACTAATTGCGATAATACCATCCAATTGTTTTTGGAAAACATTCATCCGTAAATTGGAATCTAAACCTTTGATTATTCTGAAGATAATATTTCCTTGTGGTTCATACCATTCAGATACATCTGCAATAATTTTAATATTGTTCTTTTTACTATAATTGCTTAATTTTTTTAATGTTATGGCAGGATAATTATATGCAACAATAATATCGACCTTATTGTTAAGGTCTTTTTCAATGGTTTCTTTTACAAAACTTATATCAGTAATAAATTTGAACCAATTTAGATTAGTATCAGGGTATTTTTGAGCTTTTGTGAAAAAAACAAATCCATCAATTTTGAATTTTTTTATTGATGATTCAATGAAATTATCAGATTTGTCAACTCCAATATATGTAACTTCGTATCCTAATCGGTTGAATAATTTACCATTTGCAATCACTCTAAGAGCAGCTGCATTTCGATCAGGTAATTCAAATCCACCTACATATAAAACATTTTTTTCTTGTGCCATAAAAAAAAGTTAAGGTATTTATTTTTTCCAAACAACTTGGTTAATATAGTCAGTGTATGAAATAATAATACGCAATACTTTATCAGAAACATTAGGCATAGAATAATCGGAAACAGGATGCATGTTGCGGTTTTCGCCTCGTTTTTGAGTTTCCAGTACCTTGAGTCCCTGCATGATTCGTTCCGTATTCATCCCTACCATCATTACTGATGCTTCTTCCATGGCTTCTGGTCGTTCGTGAGCTTCGCGCAGGTTTAAAGCAGGAAAGTTTAGAATAGATGACTCTTCTGAAATTGTTCCACTGTCAGAAAGGACAGCTTTAGACTCTAATTGTAATTTTACATAATCGTTAAAGCCAAGAGGTTTCATAAGTTTGACTAAAGGATTGAATTCTATTTTTTTTGCTTCTATCATATTTCTGGTGCGAGGGTGTGTAGAAACAATAACTGGCTTATTGTATTTTATTGCAATTTGATTTAAACTATCAACAAGTTTTTTGAAGTTTATATCAGAATTGATATTTTCTTCTCTATGCGATGAAACAACAAAAAAATTACCTGATTTTAAACCAAACTCTTCAAGAATATTTGAAGCTTCAATTTTAGGCATTTGTTTATGAAGAGCTTCAAACATTGGACTTCCAGTTTTTATTATTCTATCTGCTGGTATGCCTTCTTTTAAAAGGTATTCTCGTGCAATTGAGCTGTAGGTTAGATTAATGTCTGAAATATGATCAACTATTTTACGGTTTGTTTCTTCTGGCACTCTTTGGTCAAAACATCTGTTACCTGCTTCCATGTGGAAGATTGGTATTTGACGTTTTTTGGCAGGAATAGCACACAAACATGAGTTAGTATCTCCTAAAACCAGAAAAGCATCAGGTTTTATATTTTCAAGAATAGGATCAACATTTATCAAGATTTGCCCAACTGTTTCGGTTGCATTTTTTCCTGCTGCATTTAGGAAATAATCAGGCTTACGAATATTAAAATCTTTGAAAAAAACTTCATTAAGTTCATAGTCATAATTCTGACCTGTATGTATTAAAATGTGGTCAATTGCCTCAGATCCCTCAAGTTTTGCAATTACTTGCGATAGACGAATAATTTCAGGTCTGGTTCCTACTACAGTTACTACTTTTAATTTTTTCATTTTATGATTTTTATACTATTTCAAAATAGGTATCAGGATCGTTTGAGTCAAATGGTTCATTAATCCAAAATAAGGTAACTAACTCTTCGTCGCCAGTATTAATAATATTATGAGTTGTCCAGATTGGCATATCTACGAATGCAGGATTTTCCCCATCTAAATCATAATTTATTACTTTGTCTGTCCCAATGTGCCGTAATTGTATTCTTGCCTTTCCTTTAATAACTGCAAACCGTTCAGCTTTTCGTGTATGAAAATGATTCCCACGTGTAATGCCAGGTACTGTTGTTGAAAAAGAGAATTGTCCTGCACTATTTGTCCGTGCAATTTCTACAAAAGCTCCTCTATTATCAGTATGTTTTGTATATTGAAAAGGGTAATGATCATTTTTTACATAAGTTCTAAAAGTATTGAATAAATCCTTTTCAAAATTATTGCTCAAATCCGGGAATACACCTTTTTCCAGGTATTTTTCTTTAAACTGGTTCAATATTGCCAAAACGTCTTTTACTTTGGATTCATATTGATGCGGAACCAGGTATTTTTCTATTACTTGTTCTTTGGAGTTAACTTGGTCTAAAATCTTTATTTTAATTTCATCAATCAATTTATTGACATAAATAAGTTTCATTTCACCATCAATATGTATTTCAGGAGTTTCATTATTATTAAGTTTGTGACAGAATGTGGCGATAACAGAGTTATAATTTGGTTTACCAAATGCTCCAAATACATTGGGTATTATTAATCCTGTAAAGCTGGTATTGTTTTGGGCTGCCCAGGTTTCAAAAATTGTTCTGCCTTCCTCTTTTGATTTACCATAAAGGTTGTCTCTTTCTTCTTGAGTAGAAGATGAAAACAAAATATGAGGTTTTGAGTTTGTTGCTTCACATGCATCAACCAGTTGTTTTACTAATTTTATATTGGTATCGTAAATTACCTCTTTATTTTTATGTCTGTTCATTGCTGCTAAATGCACTATAGCATCGCAGTTACTCACAAAGTCTTCAAAAACATTTTTATCTTCGAAATATTTGTCTTCAAAATCAACTAACTCAAATTTTTCATTGAGTTTTAACCAATTATAAAGATGTGTTCCAACGAAACCGGATTGACCCGTTATCCCTACTTTTATTTTCTTCATGTCCAGTTGTATCTTATTTTCAGCTATATTTTCAGGAAATTTATTATTTTTTCAATTCATTTATCTCTTGAACATAGGACAATTCTATAATTTTCTTTTTTGTATCTTCTATAGAAAGTCTTTTTGTATTGTGTGAGTGATATTCATCTTCAGATGACAATTTTTCATTACCATGGTTAAAGTATTTACCATAATTTAAATCTCTATTATCTGCAGGAACACGATAATAGTTGCCCATATCCTCAGCTTTATGAAATTCTTCTTTTGTTAAAAGTGTTTCATAAAGTTTTTCACCATGCCTGGTTCCTATTATTTTGATTTCACTTTCTGAATTGAAAAGCTCTTTCATCGCCTTAGCTAAATCGCCAACAGTTGATGCTGGTGATTTTTGAACAAACAAATCACCTTGTTTTCCATTTTGAAAAGCATAAAGTACCAATTCGACTGCTTCATCCAGGGACATCATAAAACGGGTCATATTAGGGTCAGTAACAGTCAAAGGTTGTCCAGCACTCATTTGCTTTATAAACAATGGTATTACAGAACCTCTACTAGCCATTACATTCCCATATCGCGTTACACAAATAGTAGGCCCGTTTTCGCCAATATTTTTTGATTCGGCTATAGCTGTTTTTTCCATTAAGGCTTTTGATATTCCCATTGCATTAATTGGATATGCTGCTTTATCAGTACTCAGGCATACAACATTTTTCACATTATTATTATAGGCTGCCTTAATTACATTAGCTGTACCAAAAACATTAGTTTTTGTCGCTTCTAATGGAAAAAACTCACAAGAAGGAACCTGCTTTAATGCGGCGGCATGAAAAATATAATCCACACCACGAATTGCGTTATTTATGCTATCAAAGTCGCGTACATCTCCAATATAGAACTTTATTTTACCATTCTTATATTCGTTACGCATATCATCTTGCTTCTTTTCATCACGGCTAAAAATTCTAATTTCTTTGAAATCAGAATCAATAAATCCTTTTAAAACAGCATTTCCAAAGGATCCTGTACCCCCAGTAATTAATAATATCTTATCTTTAAACATTTACTCTTTAATTTATAAAATTTGAAAATATTTTTCTTAACTCTTTATTCTTTCTCTTTCTTTTTACTAGTTATTGATGCAAAATAATATAAATATTTATTTATTATTTGCATTAACTTATATTCTTTGCCCAATATTAAAACAAAGCAAATTAAATAAAATACACAAAAAATAAGCAATTTTAACATAAAAGCCCAAATAGTCATATTCATTTCTACATAACTAAAAAAAAATAGGACAACCACAAATAAAGAAATATTAAATTTTATTTGCTTTGTTATTTCAGAATGCAGATTATAAAAACTTATACCAGTGGTTTTTAAAGAAAATGCTAACAAAATTGCAAAAGAAACAATTGTAGAGGCTAACATCCCAATTGCAATTCCAATTACACCAATTATTCCAGATAAATAAAAAGATAGTAAAACAAAAACTATTACTGAAAAAACGTTAGCTATTAGAACCAGTTTTGTTTTTTCTTTCACATATAATATGCGAAGATAGTAATCTTTAAGGGACAAGAATACAATATTAATTGCAAAAAAAACGAAAATTGATCCAGTATAGTAACTATCCTCTATATTAAAATTACCCCTTAAATATACTAACGAAACAAAATGATGGGCATTAAAAGCTAAAAAAGTTGCTAATGGCACAACAGCTAATAGAATAATTTTTAAGCCCTCATATTTTAACTTAATAAAACCTTCTTGTTTGTGTTGCGCATGTAATGAAGATAGTTTTGGATAAACAACAGTGGAAATTGCTAGTGAGAAAACCCCGTAAACACTAAGTTGAAGTCTATTTGCATAGGTTATATATGATAGACTACCCTCGGCTAGATTGGCACTCAAATAATTAGTAACAACTATTACAATTTGATCAATACTGATACCTATAAATATAGGGATTGTTAAATAAGTAAGTTTCTTTATTTCACTATCAATAATGGGCAGTTTGAATTTTATTTTAATATCATTGCCTGAAATAATTATTTGTGCCATCAATGATATTATATATGCGCTAACAGCACTATAAGCAACTATGAAGATTCCATATTCCTCATTAAAAAAAACTACACAAACTACAATAAACAATGAGCTTATTATAGCATTAATATGAGGTGCATAATATTTATTATTCGCATTTGAGATATTTGCAATAATTAAAACTATTGAAGTCAGTGGCAAAGAAAAGATTAATATACGAGCTAAATCTAAAGTTAATATAAATGATTTAGTTGTAAGGTTAGGAACAAGAAAACCAATAATTTTTGCCATATATATATATCCGAATATAGTAACGGCTACTGAAAAAAGAGTAAATACGATAAGAATTCTTGTGACAAAAAGATTTACTGCCTTTTCGCCTTTTTCAACCTGTATTCTTTTATAAGTTGGTATAAGTAATGCTAAATAACTGGAAATAATAGCTGTAAAGACTATTCCCGGAATTGATGTTGCTATAAAATAAGAATCCGTAATATAAGTCGATCCATAATAACTTGAAATTATTATGTCTCTAACAAAACCAAGGATTTTTCCTATTCCGATAACTATGACTACAATTAGTGAACTTTTAATTAGATCCTTCATTGATCTTATTAAATTTAGAATGAGTAAACAGCCAAAATACTATTATTGCAGTACTTGTTTCAAAATAATCAAATCCGTGAAAAATCTGATTGTTAGAAATAACAAATGTGAACATTACGCTTAATAATATAAACATAAGATATGAAACAGGATTGTTATATACTATGACTTCTTTCCAGGCTATTCCATAGGTTAAAGCAATAAAAAAGAATATAAAAATTGTTCCAACAAAAGTGAAGTCGGAAGCTAACCATGGGAAAATTGTATGCCACTTTCTTTTACCCATAATTCCGAATTCTTTTTCCATCCTGTTTAAATAAGTACTTTTATAGACATCTATTCCAGTAATTGCTTTAGTAACAGAGGATAATGTTACGGAATTTCCTATTCCATAAGTCCATTCAAATGGTAGTTCCATACTTTTGGATAATCCATAGTAACCGCTTGATAAATAATTGGTTGTAAATATGCTTATGCCTAAACCCATTTTTTCCCCAAATATTTTGAATACTGGATGATTAAAATCATATTTATAAATTTTGCTATTAATTTCATTATTAATATTTTTTACTGAGATATTTCTGGTTGCAACTCTATCATATTGAGAATAAGAGAATAGAATAACCATTACAGAAACAATTGCTAAGCTACGCTTGATGATTTTTTTCCTTTGCGTTATATCCATTTTGGAAGCTTTGTAAATCAAAAAGAAAAAAAGAAAAATAACAATATCTCCAACTGCTTTTTGATTTCCAGCTGATAATGTTTGAGTAATAAAAATTAGTATTAAAAGAAGAAATAATTGCCTTTTAAATCTTTTGGATAAATCATTATAATAGAAGAAACCAAGATTAATGGCAATATATTTTGGAATTGCAACTAGTAATATAAATATCAGCTCTATAGAAATTAGTGATGTTTTTGTTCCATATTCCTTATAATATTCAACATAGGCTTTACCCATTGATAAGATAGAAAAATTAATACGGCCAATATTAAATAGATATAAAAAGTATAATAAATATAATAAAACTGAGAAAATGGCAAAAAAATGGTAAATATCTATCATTATTCTATTATACCTTATTCCAGTATTATTTACAACTCGTTTAGAATTAACACCTAAATAGAAACCAGAGTTTATTACAATCAAATAACCAACAATAAATAATGAAACTACACTTTTATTATAGTTGTGGTATTCCATTGGTCCCCAAAAACTATATAGAAGTGTTGAAAATATAATTAAGGTATGAAATAAGATTGGAAAGTATTTCATTAGTTTTATTATTATTTTAATTGTTTGTTAGTTAATAACTAACCATTAAAATTTTAATTATTTATTGTAAATCATAATAGATTAAATATAAAATTATAACCAACTTCTTAAAGATTTTTCCAATACCAATCACAGGCTTCTTTAAGTCCTTTTCTAATATCATATTGTGGATTATAACCTAAAACTTCTTTCCCTTTGTCAATATTTGCCAATGAATGTGGGATATCACCAGCTCTTTTTGATCCATGAATAATTTCAATATCTGATATTTTAGCATCGTATTTAGATAGATTTTCTTTTAAAACTTTGCTTAATTCATTCAAGTCTGTTCTTTGTCCAAAAGCAACATTAAATACATTTGCACTATCTTTATCAACAGTATTAATTTTATCATAATCAACCAAAGCAGCTAATTGATTAGCTTGAATGACATTGTCTATATATGTAAAATCACGTGAATAAGTTCCATCACCATTAATTACAGGACTTTCATGTTTCATTAATTGAATAACAAATTTTGGTATTACAGCTGCATAAGCACCATTTGGATCTTGTCTTCTGCCAAAAACGTTGAAATACCTTAAACCTATTGTCTCAATGCCGTATGTATCATAAAAATTTTTAGCATAAATTTCGTTTGCATATTTTGTAATTGCATAAGGTGATAAAGGATTGCCAATAATATGTTCCACTTTTGGCATATTAGTAGAATCTCCATAAGTAGAAGAACTTGCTGCATATACAAAACGTTTCACTCCAGCTTCTTTAGCAGCAAACAACATTTTTACAAATCCTCCAATATTAACATCTGTTGATGTCATTGGGTCTTTCAAAGAACGAGGAACTGAGCCTAATGCAGCCTGATGTAACACATAATCTACACCTTTAACTGCTTTTTGACAATCTTCATAATTACGTATATCACCTTCAATTAGTGTAAAATTAGGATTATTAGTGTGATGTTGAATATTTTCTTTTTTTCCTGTTGAAAAATTATCTAAAACAACAACTTCATTGTTTTGTGTTATTAGCTCATCAACCAAGTTAGAGCCAATAAACCCAGCACCACCAGTAACTAAAACTTTAGCATTTTCTATTAGTCTTTTGCTCATATTATAACCTCCCATTTATAATTTCCTTTGGCAAAAATGATTTAACATCAAATACAATTGCCTTTTTAGCCTTTAATTTAGTTAAATCAATTTTTAAAAACTCATTGTGTGCAACTGCTGCAATAATTGCATCATATTTTTTATTAATATTTTTAAAATCATTTATCAATGAAATATTATACTCGTTCTGCACCTCATTTTTATCAGCCCATGGGTCAAAAACATCAACATTAACCTTATATGACTTTAATTCATTAACAATATCAATTGCTCTGGAGTTTCTAATATCGGGACAATTTTCTTTAAATGTTATCCCCAACATTAATATATTTGAATTTTTTACAGCAATATCATTATTGATCATCAATTTTACCGTTTCCTGTGCTACATGTGCGCCCATTGAATCATTCATTCGCCTTCCTGCCAGAATAATTTCCGGATTATAACCAACCTCCTGTGCTTTTTGTGCTAAGTAGAATGGATCAACACCGATACAATGTCCGCCAACTAATCCCGGTTTAAAGGGCAAAAAGTTCCATTTTGTTGAGGCTGCTTCTAATACTTCATTTGTATCAATATCTAATAAATTAAATATTTTAGACAGTTCATTGACAAAGGCAATGTTAATATCACGTTGTGAATTTTCAATTACTTTAGAAGCTTCAGCTACTTTTATTGAGGATGCCAAAAATGTACCAGCTTCAATAACTTCATTATAAATTTTGTCAATAAATTCCCCGATTTCAGGTGTGGAACCAGATGTTACTTTTTTAATCTTGGTTACTGTATGTTTTTTATCACCAGGATTAATTCTTTCAGGGGAATATCCAACAAAAAAATCGGTATTGAACGTTTTACCAGATATATTTTCTAAAACAGGAACACATTCTTCTTCAGTGGCACCTGGATAAACGGTAGATTCATAAACTACGATATCACCATTTTTCAAAACTGATCCGACAGTTTCAGATGCTTTAATTAGAGGAGTCAATACCGGACGGTTATGTTCATCTGTTGGCGTAGGGACAGTAATGATATAAAAATTAGAATCTGCGATTTCTTCTATTTTATTAGTAATAAGAATTCCTCTTTTGCTCAATTCTTTATTATCCTTTACTAAAACGCTTTGCAAATTTTCACTTTCTACTTCTAGGGTATCATCTATTCCTTCATTTAACCTTTTTATTCGGGATAGGTTAATATCAAAACCTACAACTGGGAATTTCTTTGCAAATTCAACAGCTAAAGGGAGGCCAACATATCCTAATCCTATTACTGTAATTTTAATATCTTTTGTCATTTTATAATCTTTTTAAATACCAATCAATAGTTAATTCAATTCCACTTTTAAAATCTTCATCAGCTTTTCAGCCTAATTTATTTTCAATTTTTGTGGCATCAATAGCATATCTTTTATCATGTCCTGTACGATCTTTTACAAAAGTAATTTGATCTTTGTAAAATCCACTACTTTTAGGCATTTTTTCATCTAATATTTCACAAATATGATTTACAATCTCTAAATTATTTTTTTCGTTTTTACCACCAATATTATAAGTGTCGCCGGATATTCCTTGATGATAAACTAAATAAATTCCTTTACAATGATCCAATACATATAACCAGTCCAGGATATTCTTTTCATCCCCATAAATAGGAATATTTTCACCACGTATGGCTTTTCCAATGATAACAGGTATTAATTTTTCATTATGCTGTTTGGGATCATAATTATTAGAACAATTGCTGGTTGTAACATTAATTCCGTAAGTCTGATGATACGCCCTTAAAATAAAAACGTATGATGCCTTGACAGCAGAGTAGGGGGATTGGGTGCGTAGGGCGTTTTTCTGTAAACAAACCTGTTTTGCCTAATGTTCCATAAACTTCATTGGTAGAGATATGATGAAAGCGGCATCCTTCATATTCTTTTTTATATTTAAATGGAGATTCCATCCAGTAGTTTCTTGCTACATCTAATAGTGTAAATGTACCATTAATATTAGTTTTAATAAATACTTCAGGTCCCTCAATAGAGTTGCTCATCAAAATTAAACAATTTTGCATCTTTAAATGCCGGTATTTCCAAATCTTTAGCAGACAATTTTATATCATTATGTTTAATTATCCAATCGATGTCCAGTTCTTTATCATCAAATTTAATTGAACCTTCACTTTCCGGAGCATAATAGTTATCTACTTTATAAGTAAAAACAGCCTTTTCGCTCAACACGACAAATCCATGGG
>JBDLJL010000038.1:0-36197 GCA_039714415.1 Bacteroidota bacterium | reverse complement strand
TGTTCCAAGCCTTGTTAAAAAAAAACGGTTAAATTTATTCCTAAAAGCAACTTCTGAAGAAACAAAATGTGTAAAATGTGGTAAAAAATTACCGGTTACAAAGGGATCCCAATGACCAACATGGTTACCCAAAACCAGGTAAGGAGGTTTTAGTTTTTTTACCTCTGGTGGCATTTTTTTCTTAATTCGGAATATAAAAGCGAATACCGTAAATACCAGCCACGTTATTATTCGAATATAATACTTTGTGGGATAGTGTTTTTTTTGCTTCATAAAAAATAAATAATCAGCAAAGGAAATAAAAATTTTTGAAAATAAACGAATACCAATTCTTTGTTCTCCGACAATTATTAAGTACATTTAGCTGTATCAAATTATAATAATTTTGATATTTAAACATTTGATAATATGGGCGTTTCAATACAATTTTTGGGTGCAGCAGGCACAGTTACGGGTTCGAAATTTTTAATAAAAACAGATTCGACCAAATTAATGGTTGATTGTGGTATGTTTCAAGGATTAAAACCTTTACGTGAACTAAACTGGGCTAAACTGCCTGTAGAACCTCGTGAAATTGATGCTGTTTTTTTAACTCATGGACATCTTGACCATATTGGTTATCTGCCAAGATTGGTGAAATTTGGTTTTCACGGGAAAGTTTTTACAACTAAACCTACCGCTAAATTAGCGGAAATAATACTTGAAGACAGTGGTCATATACAAGAAGAAGAAGCTGCAAAGGCTAATCAAAAGGGTTATACAAAACACAAGCCTGCCCTTGCTCTTTATACAAGCACTGATGTTGAATATACGATACCATTAATAGAAGATATAGCCGATAATGCCTGGCATGAGTATAATGAAAATATAAAGTTCCGTTTTTTAAGAAATGGTCATATAATTGGTTCTTCCAGTATTGAAATTGAGATTGATGGCAAACGCATTGTTTTTTCCGGTGATATAGGTCGTTTTGATGATGAGATGTTCTTAGCTCCAATACAGCCAAAAAGAGCTGATATCCTGATTCTTGAATCAACTTATGGTGACAGGTTGCACCCTAAAACACAAACAAATGTTAAAATAAGGGATGTAATACTTGATAATCATGAAAAACGCGGAACATTGGTTATCCCAAGTTTTACCGTTGACAGGGCACAGGATATAATGTATAAAATCTGGGTGCTTAAATCAAATGGTGAAATTCCGGACATTCCTGTTTTCCTTGATAGTCCAATGGCATCAGCAGTAAGCAGGTTATATCATAAATATTCTGAATGGAATATCCTGGGAAGCCATATTCTGAAAAAAGTTATGGAAAGTGTCCAGTTTATAAGAGCTGCGAAGGAAACAGAAAAACTATCTAAAGAGGAATATTCAAAAATTATTATTGCAGGTAGTGGTATGATGAACGGTGGACGAGTTTTAGAGTATTTAAAAGAAGAACTTCCCAAGTCAAACTCTACTGTTTTAATAACAGGATTTCAGGCAGAAGGGACCAGGGGAAGAATGTTAAAAGAAGGTGCCCATGAAATTAAAATTGAAGGGAAGTATTATCCCGTAAAAGCAAAAATAGAAAGTATAGGGACCTTATCATCACATGCCGATCAACATGATATTTTGAAATGGGTAGGAAAGCTGGAAAAACATCCTGAAAAGGTTTTTATCGTACATGGTGAACCACAAGCTGCAAATGCCCTAAGAATAAAGCTAAAAGATATTCACGAATGGAAGAATATTGATATACCTCAGTTATTTGATGAGTTTGATTTGTAAAAGTCTCTGGTAAGGGGGCATATTAGAATGATAAAATGGGATATTATATTGATTTGAAGAGCATAAGTATTGTTCAATATAAAGAGATTTTAAAAGCAAGCGACCTGCTTCCCAGCAGGTTAATTTTAAAAGATAACATTGAAAATTACTTTGACCAGATAAAAAATCAAGGGGTTCAGAATGTAGACGAATTATTGAATTTATTGAAAACAAAGAAAAAACTACAAGATTTTGCTGTAAAAAGTAACTTGCCTGAAAATTACTTAACAATACTAATTCGTGAGATTAAAAGTTATCGACAAAAACCTACTAAAATAAAAGATTTTCTTGGCATTTCTGATGATACAATTCTTAAATTGGAAAAATCGGGGATAAAAAACACACTTCAATTATTTGAAGAAATCCTAACTTCCATAAGCAGGAAAGAGTTTGCGAAAGAAACAGGAATTGATAAAGATGAAATATTAAAAATTGCAAAACTGGCTGACCTGTCCAGGATTAGGTGGGTAAATCATACTTTTGCATTTGTTTTGCTTGAAGCAAATTATGATACTGCTGAAAAAGTTGCAAAGGCTGATTATAAAGAACTTTATGAAACCATAAAACAACTTAACGAAGAGCGAAAATTATATAAGGCTCATATTGGATTACATGACATGAAGCGATGCGTGGAAGCAGCAAAAAATGTTTCTCTTGATATTGAATATTGAAGGAGAAAATAGAAAAATATTAAAATTGGCAAAAAAAGTTATTGAAGAAAGTAAGGAGAAGGCTTTGCAGTTTATTAAATTGGGATGGTTACGAATGGAAAAACAACGAAATATGGCTTTTTAAAACATAAATAGTACTCTTATTAAGAGTCTTTATTAAAATCTTACATTTGTCATATGCGAATAAGTATACCGAGCAAAATATCTAGTGATTATAGTGGGTTTAATAATTTGGTTAATATCCACAACCTGATTAAAGATATTATGTTTGAAAAAGTCACATTTGATTTTGCCAACTGTAATTGGTTTGAAGCTAATTTATCAGCTGTTCTAGGTGCTGTTTGCAATAAACTGTTAGAAAATTTAAATACGGTTGAATTTGTAAATTTGAAACCAGCCACAAAAATAATTTTGGAAAAGAATGAATTTCTGAAACATTTTGGCGGTGATATTATTACAGACAAATACAAAACAACGATAAAATATCGGCGCTACCAATCAACTGAGCAGACTCTTTTTAAAGAATATCTTGATAAAGAGCTATTGTCAAAAGAAGATATGCCAAAAATGTCAGAATTATTACAGAAAAAAATTAACGAAAGTATTTTTGAAATTTTTGAAAATGCAGTAACGCATGGTAACAGCAAAAATGTATTTTCATGTGGGCAATATTATCCTAAAAAGAACCCTCCGAGAATAGATTTTACAATTGTTGATCTTGGGACAACTATTAAAGCTAAGGTTAATAATTTTCTAAATGAGGATTTATCTTCAACCGAAACTATTAAATGGGCTGTTGATGCAAGAAATACGACCAAAACAGGAAACACCCCGGGTGGTTTAGGCTTAAAAATCATCAGAAATTTCCTCTCAATAAACAAAGGTGAGATCCAGATTGTTTCAGCAAATGGATTTTGGCAGAAAAACAAAAATAATCGTATCTTTGCAAAGAAATTGGATAACTACTTTGCGGGAACTATAGTCAATCTTGAATTTAATTTAGATGATCGGTTCACGTATATTACTAAAGAAGAAGTTCAAAAACTAAAAAAAGAGGACATTTTTTAATGAGCGAAATAACTCTTAAAATTTTTCAGGTTATCGGTTCAGATGTTGCAGTTTCATCGGATAAAGGAGATGAAATCTTTAAACAAATTGATAAAGCTTTGCAGAATAAACTATCAGTTAATATTGATTTTAAAGATATAAAAATTTTGACAACAGCTTTTCTTAATGCAGCCATAGGCCAACTTTACAGTAAATATACAAGCAAAAAACTTAAAAAAAGTTTAGGCTTACTTAATATTTCAGATTCAGATAAGCTTTTATTAAAAAAAGTAACTGATAGAGCTAAAGAGTACTTCGCAGATAAGAAAAATATTGATAACATCATTAAAGAATCTTTAGGTGATGAATAAAATCAATATTAATTCCTACATTCCAAAGTCGACTGATAAATTTTTCTTTGATAATAATGTATGGATGTATCTTTATTGTCCTATTGGCAATTATAATGAATATTCAGTATCGAAATATTCAATTTTTTTTGCTAAAATATTAGATGTCGGTGCTAAAATATATGTCTCGGCACTAATATTATCAGAATTTTACAATTCCTTTAGTCGATTGGATTTTAATATTTGGAGAAATGGTGAAGAAAAAGATTATAAAAAGGATTTTAGACCTACCCAAAGATATAAAGAAACGAGTGAAACAATTGTTACAACAATTGAATCCCGAATTTTAGGTGTTGCTGAGAGGATCAATGATGAGTTTACAAATATCCCAATTGATGAAATTAGCAGAAATTGCACAGATTTAGATTTTAACGACAGCTATTATATTGAACTCTCCAAAAAATGTGCATGTAAAATCGTTACCAACGATAGGGATTTTCTTAATATTTCTGATGATATTGATGTTGTAACTATCAATTAGCCTTTTTTCTGATTTGTAGCCTTAGACGTTTCATAGACTAGTAAAAAAAGCCGCCACCAGTTTTCATGATGACGGCTTTTAAAATCTAAATCCTTACTTCAAAAATCTAATTTTTTCCCTTAAATCCATTTCACATAACTAAAGTCTTGTCTATAAGGTAAATTGGGGTGTTTTGGGTAAATTCTTATTCCAATATTGAAATTACCGGGTTTTGAAGGTGTAAACTTAATAGAATAACACGCTTTGCCCTGTTCTGTACTGTCTAAGTTTAATTCCTGTACTTCTACAATTTTAACTTTGCCGTTTTCATCCTGGGCGGTCATTACCATCTCAACACCGGTTTCAATGTTTTGAATCTCGCTTAAGTCCAGCACCACTTTCCCTTCATACTCCTTACCTATTTGGATGTGTTCTTGTATAGATTCTGAAAAATGAACCGATTCGACATTGATTTTGTCCCAGGCATGCTTCACTTTCTTTTTCCACGCAGCAATATCTCTTGCTAATTGATAATTATTTGCATTAACTTCTTTTTTTCGTGCAGCTAGTTTTGTGTAAAAACGCTCAAAATAATCATCAAGCATACGTTTCATGGTAAAATCAGGGGCAATTTCCATGATGTTTTTGCGTATCATTGCCAACCATTTTTTGGAGTAATCCTTTTTACCATGTTTATAATACATCGGTGCAATTTCATTCTCCAGTAAGTTATAAATGGTTTCTGAATCCAGCTCATTTTGATTATCCTGGTTCTCATAAGTGCGTTTTTCATCTAAGGCCCAACCGGCATTTTTACGATAACCTTCAACCCACCATCCGTCAAGAATACTCAGATTTAACACACCGTTCATTACTGCTTTCATGCCACTTGTTCCCGAAGCTTCCAGAGGACGTGTTGGCGTATTTAGCCAAATATCAACACCCCGGACTAGTTTTTTTGCTAATTCAATATCATAATTTTCAAGGAAAATTATTTTACCTAAAAATTCAGGATTTTTCGATAAACCAATAATTTCTTTGATTAATGCCTGTCCGCCACCATCATTAGGGTGTGCTTTTCCTGCAAAAATAAAACGGATAGGCCTTTTTGAATTATTAACCAAACTTTTAAGCCTTTCCATATCCCTGAATAGCAAATTCCCGCGCTTATATGTTGCAAACCGGCGTGCAAAACCAATTGTCAGGTAGTTTTCATTCAATTCTTTACGGATAGCTGCTATATGTTTAGGGTTTTCATATAAACGTGTCCCTTTTTCATCAAGATAAGATTTTATGAAATTAAACAGCTTTTTCTTTTCTGTTTTTCGGTGCTGCCACAATCCTGCATCATCAATATCATTAAGCTTTTTCCAAAGTTCAGGATTTGATTGTCCGCTAATAAACTTATCACCTAATATATCCTTGTAAAGCTCTTGCCAGCCATCAGATGTCCAGCTTGGAAGGTGGACGCCATTTGTTACATAACCGATATGTGATTCTTCAGGGAAATAACCATCCCAAAGTTTATTAAACATATCTTTGGTTACCTCACCGTGCAATTTACTTACGCCATTAATTTCCTGCGAAAAATTAGCTGCTAAATAGCTCATTGAAAATTTCTCGTTTTTATTCCCGGGCCGTGATTTCCCCAAATCAATAAAATCTTCCCAACTTATTTTCAGGCGTTCCGGATAATGAGCCAGGTAAGCCATAATTTCATCTTCGCTAAATGCATCGTGCCCGGCAGGAACAGGTGTGTGTGTTGTAAATAAACTTGAAGCCTTAACAATTTCAAGCGATTCAGCAAAGTTAAACTTAGTTTTTTCCATTAGCTGGTTAACCCTCTCAATTCCTGCAAAAGCCGCATGCCCTTCGTTTAGGTGAAAAACATCTTTTTGTATACCCATTTTTTTCAAAACCCGAACACCTCCAACTCCCAGGATTAGCTCCTGTTTTATTCTGTAATCATGATCCCGTCCATATAAACTCCATGTTAGTTCACGGTCATCATTCTGATTATCAGCCCTGTCAGTATCCAGCAAGTAAAGTTTTACTTTACCTACTTCAACCAGCCAAATTTGTATTTTTACCTCCCTACCAGGTAATTCTAATCGAACAAAAAGTGCATCCCCATTTTCATCTTTAAGCTGGGTTAAGGGCATTTTTGCAAAGTTTTGCTCTAAGTAGTTTACCTCTTGTTCCCCTTTTATTGATAATTGCTGCCTGAAATATCCATATTTGTACAACAAGCCAACCGCAACCATATCAACATTTGAGTCAGAGGCTTGTTTTAAATAATCACCAGCCAGGATACCCAAACCACCAGAGTATATTTTCAAGTTTTGACTAATACCAAACTCCATACTAAAATAGGCGATTGTAGCATCGTCTCTTTTGTATTGACGCTGCATGTATTTGTCAAACTCAGCCAATACAATATTGTATAACTCAATGAATTGTTCGTCTTTTTCTAATTCATTGAAACGCTCATAGGTAAGACATTGCAGCAGGGCTGAAGGGTTTTTTTCGTTCTTTATCCATTTTTCAGGATCCAAATATTGAAAAAGATCTTGTGCAATCGGATTCCACGACCACCAAAGGTTTTTTGCTAATTCATCTAATCTTGAAAATTTGCTGCTTAAATTTGATTTTACTTGTAAATTTCGCCAAACTGGCTTATTGCTTTTATATGTTTTCATTGATGTAAATTCTGATTCTTTTTCCTTCGGAATTATATTTTTACTACGCTTTACACTTTTTTGCAAGGCAATATCATAAGCATCGTAATAATATTTTACCAGGTTTTTCCAAAGAGCAATGCGCGAAACATCGAAGGCATTTTTTCTTGCTTTTTTAAAGAAATTTTCATCCTTATCGCTGCAAAGCACAATGGTTTTTGCAATTTCACCAACAACAGATTCATAGTTATCATCGTTACGTTCAATTACTTTCAGGCATTCACTTAATTCAATTCCTTCTTCCAAAATCCATCGGCCAAAACCGGAAAGGGTGGTAGTAACCGTTGGAATGTAAAAAGCAAGACTTTCAAGTGGTGTGTAGCCCCATGGTTCATAATAGGATGGAAAAACCGATAGGTCAAACCCAATGAGCAAATCCCAATAATTCAGGTTGAAAATACCATCTTCACCATTCAGGTAAACCGGGACAAAAATCACTTTAACTTTGTCTTTTTCATTATTTTGCAGATTGTTTTCTGCAATTTTGTTCAAACTTGGATCCCATTCTGCATCATGTAAATAATGGGTCAGTACACGGTTTTCGCTTGTTGATGGGCTTCCACCATTTTCCAGCCTGTGTAGTAAATCCTTTCTGGCACCATAATTATTTGCCGGAACTAACACAAATGCAACTGTATCCTTCCGCTCTGGCGGAACAGGTTGTCCTGATTTTTCATCCTGATTAGCTTTACCCAGTGCATCGATAAAAACATCCAGCCCTTTGTTCGAAAACTCATATCTTCCGCTTGATGCTACAAATTTAACTTGTTCAGGAAGTTTATAACCAAATAATGCTTCGGCCACTTCCCGTAACTTATTTCGGGCAATAGCTCTTTTTTTATCAAAATCAGCTCCAACAGGTACAAAATCATCCTCAAAACCATTTGGTGTGACAATATCTACATCTTTTTCATGGAACTGGCTACATTCTTTGGCGGTTATTTCACTAACCGTAGTAAAAACATCAGCTTGTTGTGCCGAAATTTTCTCTAAAGATTGTTTAGAAATAATATTAAACTCTTTAGCTTTTAAATCACCATCGTATGTTTTAAGTTTACTATATAATGGCAATCCGTTTCCGGCAATTGAGCGGCCAATGGCTGTAGCATGAGTTGTAAATGTTGTGGCAATTTGTGGTGTTTTATCTTTCAGGTAAAGAACTCCTGTCCCTGTCATCCATTCATGAAAATGAGCGATTACTTTATCTTTTACGCTTAGATGAAAATTATAATAACTTTCAACAACTTTTGCTGCTGCATATCCAAAAATGGCAGGTTCAATATAATCCCAGTGTCCTGAAATAGAATCTAGTCGGTAATGATCCCAGAATTTTTTAAAGATTTCATTTTTTTGTGCAATAAAAGGGCTAAAATCAATTAGAATAACTATGGGTTTACCCACAATTTTCCAACGTCCAGTTTTAATACGCAAACCCTCTTGTTCCGCAGCTTTTTTCCATTCCGGGAATAAGGAGTTATCTTCCTCAAATTCAGGGTTGGTGCTATCATCACGGTGCAGATCAGGCCCCAGCATAATCAGGTCATCTTTCAATTCCTTTTGAAGCGTAATTGCTTTGGTTGAAACAACGGTATGAATACCTCCTACCTTATTACAAACTTCCCAACTTGTCTCAAATATATAATTTGGTTTTAACATATTTTAAATTGCTATATTATTTTATTGTTATTGGTTAAAAATTGAGCTATCTGCCAGTCGGCAAATTCAAAATGCATTTGTGATCCTTATTAAAAAAGAAAGCGCAAAAATAGTATAGTTTGTGGATATTCCCACATGTAAATTAAGAGAAAGGGTGACTTTTACTTTATTCCCCCAACCATTTACTTAAACTATCGGCAATTTGTTTTTGCTGGTCTTCGTAAAATGACACGATCCTTGTACGGTGTGAACCTTTAGATTTTACCATTTTCAGGGCATTGGTTTTTCCATCAATTAATTGAACAGCAGGGGCTGACCAGGGGTCGTATTCACCATAGATATAAATAAAGTTTTCTGACTCATTTTGTAGCCACTTATTGATGCTTTGCATTAAGGTGTCATTAAATTTCGCTTCGTAACCTGCGGGCATTGTAAAATTGAAGTTTGGTTTTTGGGCAAATTCAAGTAAACCGGCAAATGGTTCTGTATTATATGTGTACATCCCAATTTCAGTTAATGCCTGGTAGAAAAACGGACGAAAAAAATTCGCAGTTTCATCGGTAAAAAATGAAACGCAATCAACTTTTTCAAGATGTTCTACTATTTGAGTGGGATTATCAATGTTCTCGGGAATTTCCTTACAATTACTATACTGCCATTGCCAAAAAGCGAATGTATATTCCAAAACTGCATATTCGTACGCTTTTTCAATTCCACCCAAAAGATTAAAAGTATAGCCTTTTTTTTCAGCGTTAGTTTTAAATTCCGACATGAGCTTGTCCTTGCTTTCTAATAAAAGTGTTTGAAATTTAATTATTTTACTGCGGCACTCTTTTGTACCCACCTTTTTCAGGAAATCAAAAACACGTGGTTCCTGTGCAGAAAAATTAAGTGGTGCCACATAGGGAACAGAAATGTCAACATCATTAGGGTAAAAATATCGGTGAAAAATGGTTGTTTGACCGCCTTTACTAATTCCGGTACTTAACCATTTACCTTTATATATTTTTTTCAATAATTCAATTATTCTATGATGGTCAGCCGCGGCTTGTTCAATATTCAAACAATTCCAGTCATAATTTTCGGGTTTTGATTCACCAAAAAAACGATGCTCAACATATACCTGGTTGGCATCAACAAACTTTGATAGTTCAAAAATCCGATTACTGTTAGCACCATAACCGTCAATAGCAAAAACTACCGGTTTGGTTAAGTCAAGATGAGATATATAAACTTTTTGCATGAATTTTTCTCCATTAGGGTTATTATGATCCAGTGGCTGTTCAATCATTAATTTAAATGTCTGCCGGTATAATGAATCACCACTTTCAGTAATAAATTCAACTCCTTCCAGGGCTGCTAGTTTTTCAGTAATTCGTAAGTTTTCATCTACCTTATCCTTTGTCTGACAATTTGATAGGAGTAAAAGTAGGGTTAAGACACTTGTTATGTATTTCAGGGTATCAACTTTTTTCATTATTCAAGAATTAAAATTTTTTAGAATTATGACCATATTAAAATCAATATATAAAGAAAGTAGTTTTTTTCACTAGAGTTAAATTTTTCCCGACCTTTATATAAATATTAAAAATAGGAGAAAATGAAATGAAGACAAAATCAATTCTAATACTCTTTGCTTTGTTTTTATGTTCTTGTGACGTCACCAATGAGTTTGTACGTTCCGGTTATATGGTTGACAACCCTTCAGAAAACATTAATGTGAAATTATTTTTATCTGAAAGTACTGTACCTGCCTATAAAGAAATTGGTTTAGCCCGAATCAAAATAATAGGAAATAATTTGGAAAAGGCAGCATACGAAGCAAGAAAAACAGCTTCTGGTGTAGGGGGTAATTGTATAATATACAAACAGGTAGTTTTTACAGGTGGCCAGGACTCAGGTTATACTTTTGAATTTATTGTTGGTAAGTTGAAGTGAGATTTGATTGTTGCAAATAATTATTCAGTGCTTGCCTGATAAACCAACAATGTTTCAATAAGCTTCCTTAGCCTTCTCCTTAGCCTTATTCTTTCACATTACCTGAAACTTCTTTCACACTTGACAACTCAGGTATTTTAATCCTTGATAGTATAAGAGCCAGTCCAATTCCTGAAATCATCTGCCAGATTCCCCACCAGGCTGCCATAAATGCCATACCGCCATTGCCGTTAAATAATTTAGGGTTGAAAATCAGAACCAATGCCAGTCCCGAGTTTTGTATTCCCGTTTCAATACTTAAAGTTCTTCTATCCCTTCTGGAAACCCGGCCAATTGTGGCTACAAAATAACCGGTTAATAGTGTTTGAGAATTTAAAAACAATGTGATAATAGCTATCGGGAATACGTAGGTTGGTATAAATTCTAAATTAGCATATATGGCACCAAAAATAAAAATCATATAAACAACAATAGAACTTACTTTTACAGGTTTGAGGATCCTCTTTGTTGTTTCAGGGTATTTATTTGAAAACCAAATTCCTAAAATTAGAGGAAGGCCTAATAGCAAGAAAACCGTTTGAATCATCTGAAGAAAATCAATTTCAATAGGGATATTTAAATTGTTTACATCTTGGTAATAACGGGCATACATACTTCCCCAAAAAGCAAAGTTAGCAGGAGTTACCAAGGTTGCAGTTAAAGTTGCAAAAGCTGTTAAACTAACTGAAAGAGCAATATTACCACGGGCCAGGGCTGAGATAAAATTAGATACATTTCCGCCCGGACAAGCTGCGATCAATATCATGCCCATGGCAATGGATGGTGGCGGATTTATAATTAAAATTAATAAAAAAGTTAATCCCGGGAGTATTAAAACCTGCGAAATTACCCCAAGAATTGCTGATTTAGGATTGTAAAATATATTTTTAAAATTATCGGTTTTTATCTCCAACGCTACTCCAAACATTATGAATGCCAGTGTAATATTCATAAATAATAGTCCCTCAGGACTAAAGTTTAAACGTACATCATCGATATTCTGGAGAGCTTCAAACATAATTTCTTCAAATTTATTGGGGTGCAAGATAGAAAATTATATTTAAGCAATTTTTCGTATATTTATAAAACTTTTTATTTTAACTAAAACTATCTATTATGAAGTCTACCTTAAAATTCAGTACCGTATTTGTTATGTCTTTGTTTTTTTTGATTGCATCTTGTAGCACTGAGTATAGTGTAAAAATTAACAAGGATACTTATGCACCGGGTGAAATAATTAAAATTGAGTACACAGCCGACCCTAACTGGAACGAAAGTGCCTGGATTGGTATTATCCCTTCAAGCGTAGCCCATGGAAAAGAAGCTGAAAATGATGCTAATGATATTTATTACGAATATTTAAAAAACTCTGATAAAGGAACATTGGAGTTTTTAGCCCCAACTGAACCTGGTAAGTATGATATTCGCATGCATGATACCGATGATGCTGAAACTGGTTTGGAGATATCCTCAGTAACATTTACTGTTGAATAAAGGAGTGTTTAAATTAGATTGAAAAAATATATTAAAGCCATAAGTCAAATGATTTTTTTCTTATGGCTTTTTAGAATTGTAATTATATCAAAAAAGAAGTTTTTGGAATATGCAAAAGGCTTTTGAATTTATTTTAGAAATAATTGGTTGGATGGCAATTGTTGCCTCACCACTATTAGCTTCCATTGCAATTGGTATAGCAGTTTATTTGAATAATGTAGATACCACTGGTTTGGTAATCGGTATTTCAATTGTAGCTATTGGTTTAATCTTGGGCGTAGTTTGGGCAACCTATGTTTGGAAAAAACACGGAACATTCGAATATATTTCCAGAATTTATGGATCACCAAAAACTTACCCTAAGTGCTTGTTCAGTAATAAAGTTTACAATTATAAGGCAGTTATTTTGTTCTTTTTCAAATTAAAAAAAACTGCAAATAGCGAGCCTATTTAAAGCGTTTTTTTAAGCAGAAAAAGGACAAAAGAACAAGTTTGAATGTAAAGGTTATTTCTTAACGAGCACTAAGGACAAAAAAAAGAACAGCTTATAGCTCATGACAGCTTTTGTGCATTTTTTATTCGTTGGTTGTTCCTTTAATTTCAGAACTTAATCATATTTTTCTCATCCAACTGTAAATATTTTTCTTCTTTTATGTTATATTAGGCGCATGAAAAAAATTATATTTATTATTGGTATTGTCTATAGTACAGCTTGTTTTGCTCAGGAAAAAGTTGAGTATATTGATATTGAGTCTCTTAGAACAGAGATTACTACATATTCAAAAGAAAAGGAGTACGATAAAATAATTAACGTCATAAATAAGGTTAATAAAAATGACTCTATTTATAACTCATTACTTGTAACAAAGTCATACTATTTGATGCAACTTGAAAAATTCAAAGAAGCTATTGATGTTACTCAGGAGGGTTTGCAAAATATAGATAGTGATAGCAGGTTGTCCTTTTATATAAATCAGTCAATTGCATACCGAAATTTGGAAGATTACCAAAGTGCCTTAAAGACTTTGGATAGAGGCTTGAAGGAGTTTCCAAAAAGCAACAAACTTTATTATCATAAAGGTTTGGTTTATGACAGGAATCAAGACTACCAGGAGGCTGTTGAAATGTACAAACTTTCTGCTATCATAAACCCTTTTTACCCGGATGTTCACCTTAAAATAGGAAGCACTTGCCTTAAACAACATTTAACTGCACAGGCATTAATGTGCTTTAATACATACCTGCTGCTGAACCCTGATGGAGTAGGATCATTCCAGGTCTTAAACGCCATCAATAAATTATTGACGAAAAATTATGATGATGAAAAATTAACAGGTTTCAAAATATCTGAGGATGATGAGTTTTTTGAAGAAATTGATTTGATATTAAATAACAAGATTGCTCTTAATGCAGATTATAAGATAGATAATGAGATCAATATCGCCTTTGTAAAACAAAATCATGCTCTTTTTCAGCAATTGAAATCTTTTAGCGGCAATGGCGGATTTTGGGAGTCAAAATATGTACGGCTATTCAAGTGGATTAACAACAATGGTTATTTTGACGACTTTGTTTATACTACTACATATTCCATAGAAAATCCAAAATATAAAAAAATTGTTGATAAAAAGACAAATCAGGTTAAAGCCTTTTTAAAGATTTTTAAAAAAGAGTGGGCTGAGATAATGCAAAAGAATGAAATAATGTTTAACGGGAAAAAGCAAGAAGTGTCATATTATTATACTAATTACGAATTAAACGGAATTGGTACAATGAAAAATGGAGTCCCGGTGAATTCATGGGAGTTTTTTAATTCATCAGGCAAGTTTTTTTCAAAGGGTGATTTCAATGCTGATGGGAAAAGAATTGGAAAATGGGTGTGGTTTCATAAAAATGGTAAGATTAAAGAAATATTATATTATGATAAAGGTAAACTGGAAGGTAAAAATATAAGTTATTATAAAAATGGAAAAACCCATATTGAAACAACTTATAGCAATGACCTTTTAAATGGTAACTACAAGTTTTATAATAAACATGGCGCCTTAGTAGAATCTAAATCATTTAACAATAGCGAGTTAGACGGAAAATACAATTCTTATTATGAAATTGGTGAATCAACCAGGGAGTACGATGTTCAATATAAAGGTGGGGTTCCTATCGGAGATGTAATACAATATTTCCCAGACGGGAAGAAACAGTTTGAGGTTTCTTATAAAGAGGGTGAAAAGCATGGAAAAGAAAGAAGATTTTATGCCAATGGTATAATGAAGTCTGAGTCTGATTACGTAAAAGGGAAATTCCATGGGAATTACCGATACTACAATAAAAACAAGGTCTTGATTGAAGAAGGAAGTGGTATTGAAAATGAACACACAGGTCTTTGGAAAGAATATTATCATGATGGTAAATTGAAAAATGAATATACATATAAAAATGGGCAGATAGATGGGGCTTACTTTGAGTATGCTCCAAACGGAAAACTTTACTATGAATATACATACAGAAAGGATGAATTAATTGCTTATAAATTTTTAAATCAAAAAGGGAAAGTTATCAAAGAAGGGCGGAAAAAAGGAGGTGAGTTCTTTTATGAAGGTTATGCCATTAACGGGAATAAAACTACAGAGGGACTATATAATATTAATGGTGGAAAAGAGGGGGAATGGAAGTTTTACTCTGATAATGGAACTCTATTATCTAAAGGAATTTATAACAATAACAAAGTTGCAGGTGAATATCTTAGCTATTTTAAGAATGGTAAAGTGGAATCCAGGGCTAATTATACCAACGATATTTTATCAGGATATTATGTCGAATATCATAAAAATGGTGAAATGGCCTCACAGGGTTGGTATAAAGAGAGTAATGCACATAAAGAATGGAGGTATTATTATAAAAATGGGACATTAGAGTCTATTAACTTTTACCATAAGGGAAATTTTCATGGGGAACAAAAATACTTTTCAGTTGAAGGAAAAATATATAAAACGCAAATGTTTAATTATGGCGATATAATAAATGAAAAAATATATAATCATAAAGGTGAACTTATAGAGGAAATTAACTTCAAAGATTATAGTGGGAATTATAAAATTGAAACCCATCACGCCAATAAAAATATATTTTCAGTAACCACTTTTAAATTCGGACTTAAACATGGGGTGTATAAGCTATATGACTATTATGGGAATAAAATTTTAGAAGGAAATTATATGAATGGTAAAGCTTCAGGTAAGTGGGTTTGGTATTATCAAAACGGGAATATAGAAAGGGAAATAACATTCATAAGTGGGGAATATCATGGTATAGTATACGATTATTATGAAAACGGCAATTTAAAGGACAAGTCTGAATACAATCTTGGCGATAGGATTAATACTTCATACTCATATGCTGAGGATGGTAAAACCCTTATTGTAACTACAGAATATCTGAATGGAAAACAACAAGGCAGAAAAGTATTTTACAGTACTGAAGGCAAATTGCAACTAATCAGGTTCTATGAATATGGAAGGCTTGTTGGATATAGCTATCTTAACAAAGAAGGTAAAGAACTCCCTGTGATTGATATTAAAAATGAAACCGCAAAAATTGTCAGTTATTTTGATAATGGGAATAAAGCCAGAGAAATGGAGTTTGTAAATGGAGATATTGAAAATAAATATAAGTCATACTATTATAATGGTAAGTTGCACCAGCAGCATTTTGACAAGAATGGTGATTATGACGGTAAACTTACTGTTTATTACCCCGATGGAAAGCTTAAAGAAGAAATTATGTATAAAAATGATGAGAGAAATGGATATTCAAAAAAATATTACGCTAATGGACAATTGAAAGAGGTAGTGCATTATTTAAATGATAGTAAAAGTGGTGAAGCTAAATATTATAATGAAAAGGGTAAATTAATAAAAAAAGAAAACTATTTTAATGATTATATTTATGAAACAAAGCAGTTTTAGTATTCCTCAAGTCATTTTAATATCATTTTTTTTCTTTATAGCATTACCTGGTGTTGCACAAACAAATATAGATTTTACTTATTATAAAGAAAAGTATCCTACAGATAACCTGGTATGGTTAAACAGGGAAATGGTTATTGATATTAAGCTTGAAAACGAGAATATCCTTATTACAAAAACAACCCTGGATAAAAATTTATTTTTAAATGAAACGGCAACCCAGTATTCAAAAGAATCTGTTAGTTATTCAAACTTTTTTCAATTAGAAAAAATAGAAGCTTCATCCTACAGCTTGAAAAAGGGGAAATATTATGAAAGCAAAGTCACTGAGTTTAAGACAAAGGATGAATTAAATGGCTCTTTTCACGATGATGTAAAGTCGCTTAACTTTATTTACCCTAATCTAAGCCCTGGTTCTAAAACCAAACTTTTTGTGGTAGAAAAGGTTAATAACCCACGTTTTCTAAGTAATTTCTATTTTGGTGGATTTTATCCGATATTAAATGCTAAACTAACAGTTCTTGCTGATAAAGGTGTTGAACTAAGTTTCAAAGAGTTTAATACTGACTCTATTAATTTAACATTCAATAAAACTGAGAAAAGGAATAAAATAATTTATAGCTGGGAATCTAAAAATATTAATGCCATTGAAATGGAAGATGGAACTCCTAATTATAAAAATTACTACCCACATATCATCCCTGTAATAACCCAATACAAAACAAAGAAGAATAAAATAATTAAACTTTCTTCAGAGGTGCCAAATCTCTACAACTGGTATTATTCATTAGTGAAAAATATTAACCAGAGTCCTATAGATACCGGATTGATTCAACTAGTTAATGAACTAATTAAGAATAAAGACACTGAATTGGAAAAGGTTAGGGCAATATATTATTGGGTCCAAAATAATATTAAATATATTGCTTTTGAATATGCATTAGGTGGGTTTATTCCTAGAGAAGCTAATATCGTTTATAAAAAAAAGTATGGTGATTGTAAGGATAACTCAAGCATACTGTATGAAATGCTCAAAATTGCAGGAATAAAAGGTTGTTTGACATGGGTAGGTACACGTAGTATCCCTTATAAATACAATGAATTACCAACTCCCGCTGTAGATAATCATATGATTTTAACCTATAAGGATGGTATAAACACGTATTTTCTGGATGCTACAGGCAGATATATTCCTTTAGAATTACCCACATCATTTATTCAAGGTAAAGAAGCTTTAGTTGGTAAAGATCAAGATTATGAAATAATTGAGATTCCGGTAATAAATGCAGAGCAGAATACAGAAGTTGACTCTTCTTTTGTAAGGATTGATAAAAAAAGTTTGAAAGGAAGAGGGTCAAGACTTTATACCGGTTACAATAAAATAGATGTTTTTAACGAATTAGAACCCTTGAATAATGGCAAAAAGACAGAAGAACGCTATAACCAATTGCTAAGAAAAGGTAATAACAAATTTATAATTGAAAATGTTAAGGAGGTTAATAAATTTGATTATGATAAGAACTTTCAAGTTAATTATGATTATACTGTATCAGATTATGTGGTAACCACTACTGATGAGGTTTATGTTAATTTGAACCTGGACAAAATTCTATTAGCAAAAAAAATTGAAGAAAACAGGGAAACTGATATAGAAATAGAATACAAATTTTTTTATTCATTTATTAATGAACTTAGTATACCAGAGGGATATACGGTGGATTATTTACCAGGAAATCTAAATTTTAGCAATGATCTATTATCAGTTGCTATCACTTATGAACAAAAAGGGAATAAAATTATTTATTCCCACCAGGTAAAATTCGATTTTTTAATATTAATAAAAGCGAAACACGAGGCTTACATGGATCTGGTGAAAAAAGTTGAAAAAGCATATAAAGAATCTATTGTCTTTAAAAAAATTAAAACTTAAGCTATGATAAAAAGGATATTTTTATTACTAATCATTAATTATACGGTTACAATAACTGCGCAAGAGCCTTTCTATAAAACATACTCCTGGGATACAAACCCTGATTATACCAGTCTGGAGATAAGTCCAGAAGAAAATATCATCGCATTTAAAGAAAAAATAGTAACTGAATTTTATTTTAATGATAAAAATAGTTTAGTAGAGTATTTTATGGAGCACCGGTTGCTTTGGCTTAATTCTGATGAAATAATCGAGGAATATAACAAAATTTATTTACCATATAGTTCAAATTCAGAACTGTTAGTTAATAAGGCCAGGGTAATTACTAAAGCAGGAAAAGTCTTGGAGCTTGATGAGTCTAAAATACTCACTGCAAAGGATGAAGAAACCAAAAAAACATATAAATATTTTGCTTTTGAAGGCATTGAAAAAGGAAGCTTTATAGAATATTACTATATTATAAAACGATATCCCCAATACAAAGGCAAGAAGCTTAGTCTGCAATATTCTTACAATAAAAAAAATGTTGAATTTGATTTGTTTTCACCTAAAAATCTGGTTTTTAAGTTTAAAAGTTATAACGGATTGCAAAATGTTATGCGTGATACTTTAGTTAAGGATAAACTACATTGGAAACTTCATTTAGATTTGGTTGAAAAGTTGGAAAAAGAAGAAAAAGCTCCCTACAACGCGCTCAGAAAATACCTTATTTACAAATTGGACCGGAACACCAGCAACAATACTTATGATATATCCTCTTATCGAAATGTTGCTAAAAATATCTATAATTATCTGTATAAAAAACTGTCAAAAAAGGAAGTTTCCAGTATTAAAAAAATTGTTAAAGATGCGGGTTTAAATAAAGCTAGTGATGATATTTCGAAAATTCGAAAATTCGAAAATTATGTAAAGGAGAATTTTTACTTCTCAGAAATTAATAGTGAACAACTTGAAGATATTGAAACAGTAATTAGTAATAAAACAGGAAATGAGGTTGGACTTATCAGGGTTTATATTGCATCCTTAAAAAGTGTTGGTATCAATACAGAAATTGTACTCACAAGTGACCGTTTTGAAACCAAATTTGATGATGAGTTTGAGGCTAACAATTTTTTAACTCATTATCTATTATATTTTCCTTCTGTTAAAAAGTGCACTTCGGTAGATAAATTGGAAGCACGTTTGGGGTTTCCTCCGCCCGAATTAACTGATAATTATGGCCTTTTTATTAAGGAAGTAGCTCTTGGGGATTATAAAAATGGTATTGGAAAAATTAAATATATTAATGCCCCGGAAGTAGAAGTGTCTGAAGATAAATTACTTATTGATGTATCTTTCGATAAAGAAGACCTTTCACTTAGTAATATAAAAATTGATCGTTCATTTAGCGGTTATTATGCCAGATATATACAGCCTTTTTTTCATTTGGCCAATGAAGAATCTTTAAACGAGTTATATGATCAATTAATAAAATCTATAAACGAAAGTATTACTATCAAAGATAAAACAGCTTTTAATAATAAAACTGAACATTTTGGTGTAAAACCATTCAAGTTAGTAGCTAATACTGAATCAAATGCTTTTATGGATAAAGCAGGGAAAAAATATTTGTTCAAGTTAGGTGAGTTAATTGGTCCTCAAATTGAGATGTATCAAGAAAAGCAAAGAAATTTACCGTTGGAATCTGACTTTAAGAGGAGATATGAGCGTATTATTACTATAAAGATACCAAAAGGGTTTAAAGTCGCTAATTTAGATGATATAAACATTCAAAATCTTTACGAAAATGATGGGGATAAATTATTAGAATTCCATTCATATTACAAAATAAATGACAATATATTAACTGTTTATGCCAACGAATCGTATAAGCTGAATAAAATAGAAACCGATTTTTTTGAGGATTATAGAAAAGTAATCAACAGTGCAGCTGATTTTAATAAAATAGTTCTTGTTTTTGAACCCAAATGATATGGGCATATAATATAAAAAATGCACTGAGTTTTTAAATGTTTTATAGGATATTGTCTTCTATTATTCTTCAATATTAGTTATCCGATTGTATCTTTTCATAATTTCTAGAACTTTACTAAGTG
Source organism: Bacteroidota bacterium (assembly GCA_039714415.1). Classification (GTDB taxonomy): domain Bacteria; phylum Bacteroidota; class Bacteroidia; order Bacteroidales; family NBLH01; genus NBLH01. Next base: position 15,941 of record JBDLJL010000038.1, on the reverse strand, counting down.
GTAATGACTCTATCGTATGTCCTGCTCTTCCTATCATAGTTTTTGCTGTAAAAAGTGAGTTTAAAATGGCTTCTTCTGTAGCTTCAATTGTAGCCAAAAACAACGAAGTCATAGAACCATTTCGCAGCACTTTGGTTTCATAAAACATCGATTTAGTGCGATATGGAATTCTAACTGATTCATTTGTTGAAACTGCAATAACATAATCACCACTTCCATTCGAGGCTATGCCACCGGATTTAGCTAATCCCAGCATGGCCCTTTTAGCAAGCCTTTTTAGGTTTCTTGCGCTGAGTGGTGCATCGGTCATAATAACGATCATACAGGAACCATCGGCACTACCTTCAATTTGATCCCGAAAAGGATAATTCTTTAATTCTTTGCCAATAGGCACGCCATTAATTTCCAATACTCCCCCAAAATTGGTTTGAACTAAAACCCCCACTGTATACCCGCCTAACGATTCAGGAACTTTTCTTGAAGAAGTCCCTATTCCTCCTTTGTATCCAAAACAAACCGTCCCGGTACCGGCACCTATATTTCCTTCTTTAACAATACCATCCTTTGCATTATTTATGGCATCAATCACATGTTCCTCTTTTATATGTCTTCCCCTGATATCGTTTAACCAGCCATCATTGGTTTCACCTACTATTGGGTTTACTGATCGTACTTCAGCATTTTCCTTATGATTTAAGGTATAGCTGATTAATGCATTCGACGCGGTGGGAACACTTAAAGTGTTTGTTAAAATAATGGGAGTCTCAATATTACCTAATTCTTCTACCTGGCTGTATCCGGCTAATTTCCCAAAACCATTACCAATATACATGGCAGCAGGAACTTTTGATTGGAAAATATTTCCTGAATGAGGTAATATGGCAGTTACTCCGGTACATATGCTATCACCTTTAATTAAGGTGTAATGCCCTACTTTCACCCCTTTAACATCCGTGATTGCATTGTTTTTCCCTGGATTTAAAACCCCGATAGTAATTCCATAATCTCTTAACCTTTTAGTTTGAGCAATGGAACTATTGCTTACCATTAAAATAAATAATGCACAAAGTAATATCTTCATAAGTTACATTTATAAATTAGAGTCCACCTAAAGTTTTAATTAAAGAGGGTTTGTAAATTGTAAAAAACATGTTGCTGTTATCTGGTTACTGTTTGTTCCATGCTGAATATTAGCTGTTTGCACAAAACAATCAGTAACGAGAGGTAGAACCCAGATAAGTTAGCGTATAATCAGCATTTAAACTGTTAAAGCCAATTTTATATACATGGACAAATAAACAGATCATTCCAACCCATAAGCAATTAAAACTCCTAAATAGTTACCAATCGCATAGCCAATTATACCAATCGTAAGTCCGGAAATAATAATGTCACGGTTTTTTAATGCACCTGCCACTACCGGCACAAAAGGTGGAGACATAATCAAAGCAGCTGTGGTTATAATAGTAGTATCAGCATCTATCTTGAAAATGGCTGATAAAACCATGTGTAAAATAAAAGTGCCTATAACAACTATCCCTACATAATAAATCACATAAGGTGATGAGTCTATTAATTTGTCAATATTGCCCATAGCAGCCACAGCCAAACTGAAAATAAGAATAAGGTACATGCCTAATTGAAAAGATTTTTCCAGCTTATGAACAGATGGAACCAAAGATAATAATACCCCAAATGTGGTTATTGCCAAAATAGCCACAGCCATTGAGGATTTTTCAGGCACCAACATGCTAAAGCCACCTCCAAGAACAACTGTTAAAATAGATAAACCCAGCGCTTTAAGTAATTGAACAACAATTCTTTTTTTAAATATCCCTTCGTAAGATTCAAAGTCATCAGCTGCCTTACTATCATTTCCATTTGAATTTCCATTATTATTTATTTTAAATTTGGGTAGGAATAAAAGGAAAAAGCGTTGACCAAATGATAAAATAAAAAGAAAATAAACTGCCCCAATGAGCATATCCGAAATATGAGTGGCAAGATACAGGTCATTATCAACATTTAAGGCTGTTTGTATAGCTGCAAGATTAGGAGTGCCTCCAGTATAAACACCAACTAGCATACCGGAAACCTGCCATATGTTGTCAAGTTTATTCTGAAAAAGGTAATAACCCGTGAATATAGTAATCATCAAAGCTATTAAAGCCAGCCCCAGGGATAACATTGTCTTGCCAGCAATTTTAGTCCATTTTTTTACATCGCTTGAAAATAGTAATAGTGGCAATGCCAATGGAATTGTAATGGTGGTAATCATATCTAAAACACTTTCAGAACCTTCAGGCAGAATTCCAATGTTCCCAATAATTAAACCTATACCATAGGCAATTAATATAGCTCCAATTTTATTTAAAACCGGGAACTTATGGCATAAATAGAGGATTAGTGCCGGAAAAGTAATGCAAAAGATCGTTAAAATAGCTATTCCCATAATAGTAAAGATAAATGGTAAAAGTAAAAAGGCAAAATATTTCCAGATGCTAAATATAACTATAATTGATAAAAAACGAACTTTAAATTTTCAACAGATATAAATATTAAAATAAGAGAATAATTTTTATTTTTATCGGTCAATAATTTCTTACAAAATGAAGATAATAGAAGTAAACTCAGAAAAGGATAAAAAAGCTTTTTTTGATACAGCGCGTAGCATCTATAAAAATGACAAAAACTGGACTTGCCCGCTTGATATTGAACTTGATGCTATTTTTGACCCGGTAGAAAACACCTGTTTTAGAAATGGTGAAGCAATAAGATGGGTTTTAATGGATGCGAAAAACAACCCAATTGGCCGAATTGCTGCTTTTATTGATTATAACAAAGTTAACACCCATGAACAGCCTTCCGGTGGGGTTGGTTTTTTCGAGTGCATTGATGACCAAAGTACTGCAAACTTGCTTTTTGATACTGCTAAAGTATGGCTTCAAGAAAGAAAAATGGAAGCAATGGACGGACCAATCAACTTTGGTGAGAACTATATGAACTGGGGGCTGCTTGTTGAAGGTTTTATGCACCAGGGATATGGGATGCAGTATCACCATGCATATTATAAAAAGCTTTTTGAAAATTACGGGTTCAAACTTTATTTTAGTCAGCTAAGTTACCATCTGGATCCTAAGGATTTTCCTATTGAAAGATTTAGTAAAATTACCGAATGGTCAGAAAAAAGAGGTGGCTTTTCTTACAAACAATTTGAATATACGGATATTGATAAGTTTGTAGATGATTTTATCATAATATTTAGCCGTGTCTGGCAATCGTTTAAAAAAGATTATGCACCTGTGGATAGAAAGGATATCCTGAAAATGTTCAATAGTGCCAAACCTATTATTGATAAGAGGTTAATTTGGTTTGCTTATCATAATGATAAACCTATTGCCATGATTGCTATGTTCCCTGATGTCAACCAAATTTTGAAAAAAATGAATGGCAAGCTTCATTTTATCAATAAATTAAAATTTGCCTGGCTGAAATGGCGAAAAACAATGAAACGGGCACGTGTGATATTGATCGGGGTAGTGCCCGAGTTCCAAAAATCTGGGTTGGAAGCCGGAATGATAACAAAACTGAGCCATGTTTTTCTATCTGGTGAGTACACTGAACTTGAAATTTCCTGGGTTGGCGATTTTAACAATAAAATGCGAAAAATGGCAGAAAGTATCAATTCAAAACATGTTAAAACTCATGCAACGTACCGCTTTATGTTTGACCGAAATAAAGAATTTAAAAGGTACCCGATGGGGGTTTGAGTGTTCTTTTTTAAATACTAATTACAAACGCTTTTCAAGCCAATTCAGAATATCATAATAAACCTCAGCCCTATTTTTTTCATTCAGAATTTCGTGACGGGCATCGGGGTAAAGTTTAATTTCAACATCATTTAAGCCTGCTTTTTTATATTTTTCATAAACTTCAGTAACCCCTTTACCATTTTCACTTACGGGATCTTTGTCACCAGCAAGCAGGTAAACAGGAAGTTCTTTAGCAGTTTTATTAATTTCTGTTTGGTTATTAACATGAAGTAATCCTCCCAATAGATCGTTATAAAAACCAACTGTAAATATTGTTCCACAAAACAGGTCGTTAATGTATTCATCGACAACTTTATTGTCCCTACTCAGCCAGTCATACTCTGTTCTGTTCGGCTTAAATGCATTGTTAAATGCACCAAAAGATAGTTTTGTCATTAGTGGGGTTTGACTTTTTCTACCATTAAATGTTATAATAATACTACTAAGTATTTTCCCAACTTTACCCAACATGCCCGGATGGCCAGCTGTACCAGAAAGTATCAATCCCTTTAGTTTAGATGAATTTTCAATACTATAATATCTTGAAAGAAATGAGCCCATACTGTGACCCAACAAAAACACCGATTTATCAGGAAAACGTTCATTAATTTTATCAGTTAGTGAGCGCATATCATTTACTACCTGCAGAAAACCATTTTCATCAGCAAAATAGCCTAAATTTTCCAAAGTCCCTGCTGTCTTTCCATGTCCTTTATGGTCGTTGGCAAAAACGGCATAACCATGTTTATTTAGAAACAATGCAAAATCGTCATATCTGGCGGCATGTTCCGCCATGCCATGTGCAATTTGTATAACTGCTATTATATTGTGTATATCTTCAGGAATCCATTCATATACATGAACTTCTTGATTGTCGGAGGTTTTGATTTTATATTCTGATTTACCCATAATGTATAATATTTAATAAATTATTTTACAATTTTATATTAGGTGGCCATTAGTGTTTACCATAGCTTTTCACACCAGCTTCTATCTTTGTATCCAAAATATTTTCTTTTGGAATAAGCGGGCAGGAATATTTGACATTATATGCACAATAAGGATTATAAGCCCTGTTAAAGTCAATAATAATTTCGTCAGATTTCGGAATTCTCAGATCTAAATAGCGTCCACCACCATAACTATCCCCACCACTGGTTTTATCAGCAAAAGGGGCAAAAAGGTAATTTGCATATTTTTCTGACTTTATTAAATCTTGATTTTGGTATATATTCAGCACAAGTTTCTTCCCATTCAATTTGAAATGCGCCTCACCATATTTTTCGTACTCTGGCAATCGCTCAGTTGTTGTTTTCATTCCAAAAGCAACAGCATTTCTTTCCCGTACAAACTTCGCTTTAATACGGTAATCCACATTAACCGGATAAAAATCCAGACTCTCAAAATGTTTAATGTCCTCTTGCGTAAGCGGGCTGTGTGCAGTATCTTTAAACTCTTTATTTGTGTTTGTCCGTTCAAGCATAATTGAATCAATATATGCTTCAGGATTAAAAGAATTTGTAGATTGATTTATCGTTTTATTTTCTTTATCCATATCACATGCAGTAAAAAAAACAACGGATAAAAACAGGAATTTAAGAATTACACTTTTCACAAGAATATATTTAAGTTATTTTATTGGTCTTGTGTAACTTACCATGATAATATTTTCATTCCCTTTTGTGAAAATATTGAAAATATTATCATGGATGTTTCACAAGAATAGAATTAAATTAATCATTCGGTTTTTCAACATATTATTAGGCAAATATAATCTTTTATTTGAAACTCATTAATTAGTACTATCTTTAACATTCAACAATATGAAACTACTTATTTCTAAAATATTACTGATTGGGATATTTTTAAGTTGGCAACCTGAATATAAGCTAATTAATAAAATATGGGCAGAAGCTGAGCTTATAAGTACAGATAGTTTTGGAAACCTGTATTTGTATGAAAATAATTCTTTAAAAAAATATGATAAAAATGGTAAACTACTTTCAACATATAGTGACCAGTCCAATGGTAAAATAAGTTCAATTGACGTCTCAGATCCTTATATTTTACTATTATTTTATCAGGATTTAAACAGAATTGTTTTTCTTGATGATAGATTGGCATCGATTGGCAGCCCATTTGACATGGATAATCTGGAAATTTTTAATGTTTCAACAGTTTGTAAATCAAAAAATTTTGCTGTTTGGATTTATGATCGTTTTGAGAACCGATTGATACAATATGGATTCAATCCAAAAGGGGTTGTGCAAGAACTGAAACTTGATCCCTTAAATATTGAACAGGAAGTAATTTCTATGGTTGAATCGGGGAATCATTTATACTTAAATACCGGTAAAGAATTATTGCTGTTTGATCAATACGGTAGCTATATTAATAATTTCCCTCTTGGAATAAAAAAAGCTTTTCAAGTCAGAAATAAGCGTATTATCTATTTTTATGATAAAAAACTATTCATGAAATCGGTAAAATCGGCTGAAACAGATACGATACACATCGATTTTATACCGGATATCAAGAATGTTCTGATCGAAAATGACCAGTTGTATGTTCAAAAAACAGATTCGGTATTTATTTATAAAGAAAGAGAATAATAAAATCCGATCCTTTTATTTTTAGCGTTTTTTATCACTTGGGTTTTATTACTTTGATAATCATTAATCGTTCGGAACGGTTAATTACAAATAAATAGGCTAAAAATAAAGTATTTAATATTACACCAGCAAAATGAAAAATATACTATTCTTTTTACTTATATTTTCATCATTACACCTTGCTGGACAAGAAAAAATGAAACTAATAAATTTCAAAACAATTGGACTTTGCGATAGTACAGAAATATTCCTTGATAAAGTTAGACCTACTATTATTCAAAAGAAATTTGGCTACAAAAATTTGGCAATTACAATTCGTACAAGGACTAACTGCATATATGATAAATATATCGGTGCCTTTCAAGTAAAAAATGACACATTGAATCTTTTATACACAGTTAAGGACTGTATATTGAGGGAAGAGGATGTAATTTATCAAGAAGGAGAAAATCCTACACAAAATACAATAGAAGAGGTATTATGTGATTGTTATGTTGAAATTCAATATGAATTTTCAAATGTTGATAGACAGAAAAAAATAATGCTGTTTTCTAAAATATTATACCCAGAAAATGAGTTATATCAAACACAAACGCCAACTTTTGAAATATTTGAGAAAGACACGGTTAACTACACTGATTCAATAGACTATAAACAAGGTCGTTGGATTTACCTAAACGGTAATAATAAAATAATCTCTGAAGAATTTTATAAAAATGGTGAGGCTGAATATTATAAGGATATTAGCTATTATTCCAATGGAAAAATCCATACAGAAAGTATTATGGGAGATAAATCATATGAATTGAAGTACTTTAAAAATGGCAAAATCAAACAAGAATGCCTGACTCAAAAAGAATTCATTCAGACATCGCCTTACAATGTAAAAACAACCAGTGAACCTATTTTTTTAGAAGGTTCATTATTATTGGAAGTAGAAATATGCGTAGATTATAATAAAGACGGAGAAATAGTAAAAAAAAGTATCAGAATAATAGAATAGCCGGTGTATAATCGAGTAGCCAGCCCTACTCTTTTTATTAATCCTTTTTAAAACCCCTAAGTTTCTTATCGATATACATAATCCCGTTTTGTTCTAACTCACTTTCATAATAGTTAGCGAAAGGAATAATATTTTCCGGTCTGCTTTTTGCTTTTTTAGCAATTACACCTGTTAGTTGTTCAATAGCTTTAGCCAAAAGTGGCTCAGCAATATCGCCCAAAGGTGTAGTATAATCATCAGCTACTTCAAAATCAGGGGTAAAACCATCCACATAATCAGTATTACCCAAAGAATTTGCTATTCTATTTATTACAAGATAAATCCCCCAATCATGTTTTTGTTCTTCCATATCATAAAAAAGACTGGCACCGGTATATTTCCCAGCTGTTCGTTCCCCAATTATGGTAATATCCATATAAGGGCTTAAGCCGTTAATAATAGCCTCACTTGCCGAAGCAGAACCAGTCGATGTTAATACAACCATACGACCCATATCAATATTTATATTAGGTTTTGGGAAATTCGTGATAAAATAATCACTTTCACTACCAAATTCCTGTGTTAAATAATCGGTTAACAAATCGTTCCATTGCATAGTCAAAAAGGTTTTATCTAATGCATTTGCCGGGGCAATCATACTGGCAAGATTTGCACATGTAGTAACGTAACCACCCGGATTATAACGTAAATCCAACACCAGCTCATCTATACTTTCAGAGGCAAAATAGCTAAATACATTTTCTAATTCAGCAGTATAACTATCAAGGAATTGATCATACACGAAATAACCTATTTTAGTTCCCTGAACATCAATTACATCATAATACAAAATAGGGTTTATGGCTAGTTCTGTTTTAACAGCACTAAGAGTCTCACCTGTTTCACTTACCTGGTCGCCAACTATTTGTCCCAAAGCAATTGTATATGAATCTAAACTTAGCAAATCATTTAAATTATCCGCACTAAGATTTTGCCCGTTAATTTTAACAATAATATCTCCTCTTTTCAAGCCAGCCTGCTCAGCAGAACTTCCTGCATAAACCCACCCAACAATACCATAAAGGTTTTGGCTCCCGGCAATTTCAAATAATTGCAAACGGTAACCAGCTACTTTGCGAATACCATCCAAACTATTTTGAAAGTCCTGATAGTTATCTGTAAGCGCGGACCAGTGATCTAATGTCTTATACTTTAAAGTATCAAAAAGCTCATAAGAATCCGGATAATCATTTATATCAATACCAGAAGGTATATATTGTTCCCACAAATAATAAGTACTGGTAATATCATAGATAAACTCATTAACAACATTCTCCTCCTTTGGAGGTAATTCAATAGGTTCTTCTTTTTTACATCCTGAAAAGGCACCAAAAAATAATACTGAAATAAAGAGAAGTATTCCAACGGGTTTTAAAAATTCTTTCATTTTTTTTATTGTAATAAGTTCTTGACGAAAGTAAAGTTTTTTTTTATAAATATAGCACTAAAACATCAATGTAAATCCTTTGTTAATATTTTCAAAATCACCCTTCAAAATTTCTTTAATACAATTCAATATTTATTTATTACTTTGTAGGTTCAATTCCACAAGAAAAAGAACCATGAAGAAACTAATTATAAAAAAAGGCCGTGAAAGGGCTCTTATTAACCGTCACCCATGGATTTATTCCGGTGCAGTTCAGACTTTACCTGAGGCTGATTTAGGCGAAATACTTTCTATTTATAGTTTTGATAACCGTCTGATTGGTTATGGGTTTTATGCGCCCGGAACTCAGATAGTTTGCCGTGTTTTTGAATATACCGATAAAGAAACAGATGTTTTATCACAAACATATTGGACAGATAAGCTGGAAAAGGCATTTGCCATCCGTAAAGAATTTATTTTATCGGAGCAAACCAATGCCTTTCGACTGGTAAATGCTGAAGGTGATTTTTTTCCCGGTTTAATAGCTGATGTTTATAATGATACAGTAGTAATTCAGTTACTGATAAAAGGCGCTGAAAATATTAAAGATTTTATTATTTCAGCTCTTGAATCACTGGGTTATAAATATGTTTACCTAAAAGCCAAAGAAGTTAGTGGTAGACTGGAAGGCGTTAAAACTTTAAAAGGCTGGGTTTCAAAAGAAGAAGGAAGTACTGAAATTGAGATTATTGAAAATAGCGTAAATTTTTTGGTGAATATAGAAACCGGGCAAAAAACAGGCTTTTTCCTGGACCAAAGAGATGCCCGCATGCTTATTAAACAATATTCAAAAGGAGCTAAAGTCTGTAATACTTTTAGCTACAGTGGTGGTTTTAGTCTTTATGCATTAGATGCCGGTGCAGAATTAGTTCATTCGGTTGATTCATCAAAATCAGCTGTTGAACTTATTGAAAAAAACCTTGAATTGAATGCTGTAAGCCCAGAAAAGCATGAATCACATGCAGAAGATGTATTCAAGTTTTTGAAAAAAACTGAAAATAAATATGATTTAATAGTTTTAGACCCACCAGCTTTTGCAAAAACAGCTAAAGCGGTTCCAAATGCTACCCGTGGATATAAAGAATTAAACCTTACTGCTTTCAGGAAAATTAATCCGGGTGGCATAGTATTTACCTTTTCATGTTCACAGAAAATAACTCGTGACCTGTTCCGTAAAATTGTGTTTGGGGCTGCTGCCGATGCTAAACGTAATATAAGGATATTGCACCAAACTACACAGCCACCTGATCACCCAATTAATATTTATCATCCTGAAAATGAATACTTAAAAGGTTTGGTTTTATATGTAGAATAATTTCAACAGACTTATTGGAAAACACAGTATTTTCAACTCTATATCTTTGTGCAAACTAGAAAATCATGTACTTTTGACCCTCACAGAGGGATTTTATATTATCTTTACATTAATAGTATAAAGCTTTATAAAGGATTCCAACATTAACGAACTGAATATTAATTTAAAAACACCTCATTTCCTAATGAAAGGTAAAAAAATCATAATAGGTATCACTGGTGGTATTGCCGCTTATAAAACAGCTCACCTTGTTCGGGAATTCATTAAGGCTGGTGCCGAGGTTAAAATTTTAATGACTGCAGCAGGCAAAGAGTTTATTACACCACTTACCATGGCAACTTTGTCGAAAAATCCGGTTTTAACCGATTTTTTTAATCCTGAAAATGGTGATTGGAACAGTCATGTCGATTTGGGCTTATGGGCTGATGCAATGGTTATAGCACCGGCAACAGCTAATACGCTTGCAAAAATGAACCATGGAATTGCAGACAATCTGTTACTAACAAGCTACTTGTCCGCTAAATGTCCTATATTTTTTGCCCCGGCAATGGATTTAGATATGTATCAACACCCTGCAACACAACAGAATATTGAAGACTTAATAAAACGCGGACATATTTGTATTGATGCTGACAATGGAGAATTAGCCAGTGGTTTAATAGGGAAAGGTAGAATGGCTGAACCCATACAGATTTTTAATGTTGTAAGCTCCTTTTTTCAAAAAACAAAAAGTTTATCAGATAAAAACATACTTATCACAGCAGGCCCTACTCATGAAGCTATTGATCCCGTACGCTTTATTGGCAATTATTCATCAGGTAAAATGGGCTATGCTCTTGCCGAAGAATGTAAAAGCAGGGGCGCTAATGTTACTTTGATAAGTGGTCCCGTGAATATTGAAAAGCCTGATGGAATTAATCTAATTGATGTGACTTCTGCCAAACAGATGTTAGACGCTTGTAAAAAAAACTTTCAGGATACAGATATAGCCATTATGAACGCAGCTGTGGCAGATTATACTCCAGCGCAAACTTCTGATAAAAAAATTAAACGTAAAGGCGATGATATGTCTATTGAACTTAAACCGACAAAAGATATCGCTGCTGAATTAGGAAGTCTAAAAAAAGAGAATCAAATATTAATTGGGTTTGCCCTGGAGACAGATAATGAAGAAAAAAATGCAGCAAAAAAATTGGTCAAAAAGAATCTGGATTTTATCGTATTGAATTCTTTACAGGATAAAGGGGCAGGTTTCGGACATGACACAAATAAAATAAGTATTGTATTTAAAGATAATAATATTAAAAAATTTGAGTTAAAACCAAAGAAAGAAGTTTCTGAAGATATTGTTGATGAGATTGAACAATTAGTAACTGGTAATTAGTTGATGTTGGGTCAAATCCGTTGATGAACAGCCGGGTTAACCCAGCTGTTATAAAATTTATTGCACTAATCAACTGAATTAACCCAGTATCAATTAGTTATTATGGTTTACGTGTTACAGACCAATGCCATTGAATTAATATTATCTGATCATCAGAATGTTATGTTATATAACCGGTGCTCTGCACCTTAATTTAAATTGCAATTTTTTGTACTACAAATATTTCCGCGGCTCTGCCGCTACAGAAAAGGGAAAAGGTGCAGAGCACCGGCAATATTTGTAGAAATTATTTGAACATCCTGAAAAAAAGGTGCAGAGCACCGATAATATTATTTAATAAATGCGTTAAACTAACATAAATCTTTTGGAGAATAATTTATTTTATAAAAATATGAAATTGACAAGCATTTTAGTAATACTTTTTCTTAGTAGCATAACTATTACAAGAGCACAGGAACTTCAATGCCAAGTGCAGATTAACCATTCTCAGATAAAAGGTGTTTCAAGGCAAATTTTTGAAAACATGCAAAGAGATATTTCCCAATTTATGAATTCACATAAATGGGGAAATTACAAATTTGAAAACAACGAGCGTATTAAATGCAGTTTTCTAATAAACATATCATCATATTCCGGGAACCGTTTTGTAGCTACATTACAGGTTGTTTCCAACCGTCCCGTTTTTGAATCTTCCTATGAATCACCTATCCTAAACTATAAAGAACATGATAATTTATTTGATTTTGAATACTTTGAGAACCAAAACCTTGAATTTAATGAAACGAGCCATGGTTCTAACTTAACTGCTGTTCTGGCCTATTATGCCTATATTATCTTAGGAATGGATTTTGATACTTTTATGATGGAAGGTGGCACGCCATATTTTCAAAAAGCACAAAAAATTGTTAATAATGCACAAGGTTCCCAAAATAAAGGTTGGAAAGCTTTTGAAGCACGAAAACAAGACAACAGATACTTTCTGGTGAAAAACTTGTTGGATAGCCGTAACGGCGCTGCACGCAGGGCAATGTACCGCTATCACAGGCAAGGACTTGATGTTATGGGCGAGAGGCTGGAAGCAGGAAGAGCAGAAATTGCAGAAAGCCTGCGATATTTTCAAAAAGTACACAGACTAGATCCGAACTTATTCCTTTTAAAAATAATTACAGATGCCAAATCAAAGGAATTAATCAATATCTTTTCCAAGTCATTTGCTGCTGAAAAAACAAAAGTTGCGAATATACTCAAAGAAATTGATCCTGGCAGGATTAAAGATTATGAGCGATTAACCAAGAATTAAATCCTACGCCATTTTAAAAAATGAGAGTAAATCATTTAACCCTTTTGCCTGAGAAGATAACTGTTGGGCGTTGGCTGCAGTTTCTTCTGCAGAAGCTGCATTTTGCTGCGTAACAGGATTTAACTTTTGTACCGCATCATTGATTTGCATTGCACCGTTATTTTGTTCCTGACTAGCTATATTAATTTCCTGTACAAGCGTAGCTGTCTTTTTAATTCCCGGAATTACGTTTTCCATTAACTTTTCAGCTTCCACTGTTACACCTACACTTTTATCTGCTAAACTACTTATTTCATCTGCAGCCTTTTTACTTTTTTCAGCCAATTTTTTCACTTCTAAAGCCACAACGGCAAAACCTTTCCCATGCTCACCAGCTGCTGCTGCTTCAATTGCTGCATTTATTGCTAATATATCAGTTTGAAAGGCAATATCGTTAATAATGCTTATCTTTTCTGAAATATTTCTAATATTATCAAGACTTTCCTGTGAAGTTTTACTTACCTGATTTACATCATTAGAAGAAGTAACCGATATATTCTCTGCCTCTTTTGCATTATCAGTATTTTGCTGAATATTTGCCGAGATTTCTTCCATGGTAGAAGATATCTCCTCAAAAGAAGAGGCTTGTTCAGTAGCACTTTGTGATATCTGTTCGGCACTGGCACTTAATTGTTGGCTTGAAGCCGTTAATGATTCCGAATAGCTTTTAATATTTTCAGTTATTTTTAAAAACGATGAATTAAGCTCTACAATAGCCCGTGCAATATTACCAATTTCACTTTTATCGTTTAACACTTTCCCCTCAATAATATCTGTAAGGTCACCTTTTGATAATGAAATGATTTTTTTGTTAATCGTTTCTAAATTAACTTTAACCAACTTATTTAAGAATACAAATCCTGCAACAACAAAACCCATCCCAATAGGGAAAGCCCATAAAAGATCCGTCAACACCCCTAATAAGCCAACACCATAAGCTATATGAACCACTATAGATTGACATGTTATCCAAATAAGCCCTATAGTAAACAAAACGGACTTCTTAAAAAAGTATCTCAGCACAAGAGCTAAGGTTGGGACAGCAAATAACCATAAGGCTAAGGTGAAAATTAAAAATTCAGACATAATATATGTTTTAGGTTAAAAAATTAGCTTCAAAAAAATAATATTTTCAAACGTTCCTTTAAATAGAATTAACTCCTAATTTGCTATAAATATAAACAATTTAAAAAAAACATCAAATACTTAAGTGAAATTATTATTTTTACATCTTCTTTAAAATTAATTCCCGTATAAAAGTGATAAAATCCCTAAGTATAAAAAATTATGCGCTAATTGATTCCATCGAAATTGATTTCTTTCCAGGTTTTTCTATTATAACAGGTGAAACCGGTGCAGGAAAATCGATCTTGATGGGTGCTTTGTCATTAATTACAGGACAACGGGCAGACACAAGTGTTTTAAAAGACGATACCAGGAAATGTGTTGTTGAAGGGAATTTTCTTCTCACTAATTATGGTCTTAAAGAGTTTTTTGCGATCAATGAATTGGATTATGCTAACGAAACTATTCTACGCAGGGAAATTAGCCCTGCTGGAAAATCAAGAGCATTTATTAATGATACACCTGTCAACCTTAATATATTAAGGGATTTAAGCTTAAAACTAATTGATATACACTCACAACATCAAAACTTAAACCTAAATCAATCTGAATTTCAACTCAAAGTAGTTGATTCTTATGCATCAAATTCGGATCTATTAAGTGAATATCAGAGCAAATTCACTGGATACAAAACCATAAAAAGACAGCTTGAAGGATTAAAAACAGAGGCTTTACAATCTAAAGATGATTTTGAATATCTTAATTTTCAATTTAATGAATTGGAAAGTGCCAAAATTATAAATGGTGAACAGGAAGAACTCGAAGAGGAATCAAAAACACTGAATCATACTGAAGAAATTCAACGCAATTTGGCTGTTATTCATAATTCCATGTCGGAAGAAGATGCTTCTATACTTCTAAACCTAAAAGAAGCATATCAGGCAGCCTCCAGGATTATCCCTTTTTATAACAAAATAGAATCAATTGAAGAACGCCTAAATTCTGCTTTTATTGAATTAAAGGACATTGATGCTGAAGTAGAATTAATGTTAGGTGATATTGAGTTTGATCCGGCCAGAATAGAATACGTTAATTCACGCTTAGATTTAATTTATTCCTTACAACAAAAACATAAAGTGAGTTCGGTTGCTGATTTGTTGGAGATCAAAGAACAGTTAGATAAAAAATTACAAAACATTATTTCTTTTGATGATCAAATTGACCTATTAGAAAAAAATCTAAAAAGCACCACAAAAGAGTTAAGTGTTTTGGCAAACACTTTAAACGATAATAGGTTAAACGCACTCCCTGATATTGAAAAATATGTCTCTGATCAATTAGAACAGTTAGGAATGCCTGAGGCTCAATTTAAAATTGAACAGGAAACCTTAACTGAATTCTCCATAAATGGTAAGGATAAAATTAGCTTTTTATTTACCGCGAATAAAAACGTTGCCGTCCAAAACATCAGCAAAGTAGCTTCAGGCGGTGAGATATCCCGCTTAATGCTCAGTATCAAATCATTATTATCTAAATCAATCGGATTGCCAACTATTATTTTTGATGAAATAGATACAGGTGTTTCAGGAGAAATTGCGGACAAAATGGGCAATATCATGCAAAATATGTCAGAAAATATGCAGGTACTGAACATAACACACCTTCCGCAAGTAGCTGCAAAAGGTGATACTCATTATTTAGTTTTTAAAGGTGAAAACAATCAAACCAGCGCAACAGGAATTAAAAAACTTTCTGGCGACGAAAGATTACAGGAATTGGCAAAAATGCTTAGCGGTGAAAACATCACAAAAGAAGCAATTGAAAATGCAAAAGTACTTCTACATAAGTAAGTGCTCGTTAAGAAATAACCTTTACATTCAAACTTGTTCTTTTGTCCTTTTTCTGCTTAAAAAAACGCTTTAAATAGCTCGCTATTATTCACTGTT
>JBDLJL010000037.1:0-36225 GCA_039714415.1 Bacteroidota bacterium | reverse complement strand
ACGTCAATTCTACCCGAAACTCATAACTCGTAACAATAAACCATTAAAATATTCAACACCCAATTTAGAAACCATGTTGGTAATAGCCTTAATCTAAGTTCCTATTCACCAAATTGTATTCCTGACTCAGAATAATCAGTACGTATTACTTTAAACTCAGTACGCCTGTTAATCTGGTGTGCAATTTCTTTTTCTTCTTCTGATAATAGCTGGTTTATAAAACTTTCATCCAATATATCTCTTTCTTTCAAGAAAGCATATTTTGCGGCTAATTTCCTGGTAACGACTTTAGGTTGATCTTCACCATATCCTTTTGCTGTTAGACGTTCTGGTTTTATGCCTTTATTAATCAAATAATCAACTACCGATTGGGCTCTCCTTTGGGATAAGTCAATATTGTCAGGTTTTGTCCCTCTAAAGTCAGTATGAGCTGACAATTCAATCGTAATTGTATTATTATCATTAAGGATTTCTACCAAATCATCCAAAGCCACGGTTGATTCAGGACGCAAGTCATGCATGTTTAAGTCATAAAAAATATTTTCAACTTCAATCACAATATCAATAGGCGACATAAATATATCAGTAACAATATCCTGACTTTTAATTAAGCCTTTTGTAGATTCTTTTGCCTTCCCTTTAAGATAATTAACTTTCTGTGTAGTAACAATATAGTCTGTTTCCGGCTTTAACTTAAACTTAAATTGACCATCAACACCTGAATTTGTTTCCAGGGATGTACCATCACTACCAACCAGTTTTACTTTAGCTTCTCTAATAGGGTTTTCAGTGTTCTCATTTTTAACAGTTCCCTGCAAAGTAAAAATAAGTGGGGGCAAATAAAATGAGTAGATATCATCATTCCCTCTACCGCCTGGTCTTGTAGAGGAAAAATAGCCTTTATCCTTTTCCCCATCAAAAACAATTGCAAAATCGTCAGCCGGAGAATTGATGGGTGATTTCATATTTTCAACATTTATCTTTCCATCTTCTTCCACTATTAATTTATATATATCTAATCCCCCAATACCAATATGACCACCTGATGCAAAATAAAATTCACCATTTTCACGAACATATGGAAACATTTCATCATTAGCCGTATTTACCTTTTTACCCAGGTTTGTTGATTTTCCCCATGTTTCGCTTTTTGAGTTTCTTTCTACTTTCCATATATCCTTTCCACCATGTCCGCCTTCCATTTCTGCAACAAAATAAAGGGTTAAACCATCATTTGAAATAGCCGGGTGCCCTACAGAAATACTGCTATCCGGCACTAATGGAACTAATTCAGGTGAAGTCCACAAATTTCCCAATAATTTAGAATGATACACCTGACACCCAACTGTCTCATTTTTTACAACTTTACAAGTTGTGTGATACATTTCGGTACCCTCCTCAGTAATACTACATGCACCATCATCAAACTCTGAGTTCACAGGACCTTTTATAGGTACAGGATGATTCCATTCACCTTTGCGATCTTTTAAGGTCATAAAAATATCCGAAAAATTCTGACCTGAATTATTATTAAACTTATTACCACTACTGCCCTCACGAGTACTTGTAAAATATATTGTAGAGTTCCCCTTAAAATATTCTGGCCGATAGTCACTTTGCTTAGAATTCATTGACCTTTCATTTGTTACCACAAATCTTTCCGGCTTTTCAAGCCATTCAAGAGCCAGATCACATGATTCTGTCCCCATTTTGCCCCTAATGTCATCCGGAACTAAGTCTCGGTATCTTTCATATTCCGTTTTTGCCTCTGCATATTTTTCATTCATTTTCATCGCTTCTGCCAGATACAAAATAGCCATAGGGTTCTGATACTTATAACGGACTGCTTTTTTATACCACTTTTCAGCTTTCCGTGGAATATTCATATGGCGGTAACATTCGCCTAGTTTGAACCCAAGTTCGGCCTTAAAAATCTTAGTACCTGCTTTGCTGTATATTTTCTTATACATCTCACTTGCTTTATAATACTCACCCGCATCAAAAGAAGCATCTGCTTTTTTCGTTTTTTTATTTTGTGCTAAAGCAGAAATACTTACAAAGCTTATTAATAAAAAAATCAATACTGATTTATGAATATTCATAATAATTTATGTTTAAATTATGCTCATGTCCTATTAACAAAACAAATATACAATTTATTTTGTTTTAACTTTATAAAAATAAAAAACCCATCTTTCAACAGGTTTTAAATTATAATGATTATGATATAACATTTTGTAGGATATACTAATTTATCAATCTAATTAGTGTTTATCCATAAAGTCACAATTTGTAGTTATTTTTTTAGTATCTAAGCTTAATTGAAAGACACATAAGTTAGCTGCAAGCATTCTACAGTAGGCAGAAACTCCGCAAAGTCTACCTGCTTAGAACTAAAAACTGTTCTCCTTTCAAAAAAGTTAGATACACAAAAATGCAAAAGGTTCTGACATTATAGACCGATTCTAATTGAACAATAGTTCACGATATTTAGGCAATGGCCAAATTTCATCATCTACAATCAATTCAAGTTTATCAATACAGTACCTGATATGGTCAAGATATGGTTTTACTTTTTGTTCATATGAAGTTGCCTTTTCCGTTGGGTCTTTTATTTTATTTGCAATTTTTCGTTCTTCAACCATATCTTTTACTTTCGCTTTAATTGATGTAATATGTGTTGAAATAGTTTTTATCAACTGCAATCTTGCACCAGCTAATTGATTAAATTCCTGTTCATCAAAAAGCTCTTTTAATCCTCTTACATTCTCAACCAAATTAGTTTGATACTTAATGGCTGTTGGAATAATATGATTAATGGCTAAGTCACCTAATACACGAGATTCTATTTGAATTTTCTTTGTGTAATTTTCAATACGAACTTCATACCGGGCCTCTAATTCTCTTTTACTTAAAACATTATTCTTTTCGAAAAGTTCAACATTGCAATCAGAAGTATATGCTTTGAAGGCCTCAATAGCACTTTTAATATTTGTTAAGCCTCTATTAATAGCTTCGACTTCCCACTCCTTGCTATAACCATTTCCTTCAAATCTAACCTCTTTTGAGTAAGTTATATAATCTCTCAATACCTGGAAAATTGCTTCATCTTTTTTAAGGCCCTCTTCAATAATAACATCAACCTCCTTTTTAAATTCCTTAAGTTGATTAGCCATTGCTGTATTTAAAACGATCATTGGTGAAGCACAATTTTCATCAGAACCTACAGCTCTAAATTCAAAACGGTTACCTGTAAATGCAAATGGTGAAGTTCTGTTCCTATCAGTATTATCCAATAATATTTCAGGAATTTTTCCAATATTTAGTTTTAACTCCGTTTTTTCATCCGGAGTCATTTTCCCTTCTGGAACAGACATCTCAAGCTCATCAAGCATTTGCGTTAATTTTGTTCCTATAAATACTGACATGATTGATGGTGGTGCTTCATTAGCACCAAGTCTGTGCTGATTACCCGCAGACATGATACTTGCCCGCAAAGCATCCTGATTATCAAATACAGCCTTAACTGTATTAACAAGAAAAGTAAGAAATTGGAGATTTCTTTTGGGGGTTGAGCCCGGACTCAACAAGTTAACACCAGTGTCTGTTGCCATTGACCAATTATTATGTTTACCAGAACCATTTACACCGGCAAATGGTTTTTCATGCAATAAAACCCTGAAATTATGCCTTTTAGCAATCTTCCTCATAATATCCATTAAAAGCTGATTATGATCAACAGCAAGGCTGGTTTCTTCAAAAATTGGTGCACATTCGAATTGGTTAGGTGCTACTTCATTGTGTCTTGTTTTTAAAGGGATTCCGAGCTTATGTGCTTCAATTTCAAGATCTTTCATATAAGATGCAACCCGTTCTTTAATAGACCCAAAATAATGATCGTCCAATTGCTGATCTTTTGCAGAAGTATGTCCCATTAAAGTTCTATTTGTAAGACTTAAATCAGGACGTGCCTGATACAAAGCACTATCTACAAGAAAATATTCCTGTTCCAAACCCAGGGTAGAAATTACTTTCGATACATTTTTATCAAAATATTGACAAACATCAACAGCAGCCCTATCAAGTTCATTTAAGGCTCTTAACAAAGGTGCTTTATAATCAAGTGCCTCACCTGTATAAGAAACAAAAATGGTTGGTACACAAAGAGTGTTGCCAGTTACAAATGCCGGTGATGATGGATCCCAGGCTGTATATCCACGTGCTTCAAATGTATTACGGATTCCTCCACTTGGAAAACTAGAAGCATCCGGTTCTTGTTGCGCCAATAATTTACCGTCAAAACTTTCGAAAGTTTCCCCTTCAGGTGTAATTTCAAAAAATGCATCGTGTTTTTCAGCCGTTGCATCTGTTAAAGGATGAAACCAGTGGGTATAATGTGTTGCCCCCCTGCTAATTGCCCATTCTTTCATGCCGGAAGCAACCTGATCTGCCACTCTCCTGTCAATACCCGTACCTTCACGCATTGCTTTTTCAACACTCTTATATGCTTCTTTAGAGAGATATTTTTTCATTTTTCGCATATCAAAAACATCTACTCCAAAGTAATCAGATGCTTTATTTGATGGATATTGAACAGGCAAAGCCTGACGTGAAAATAACTCCTGAAGTGCTTTAAATCTAATTGCTGCCATAATACTAAATTAAATTAATTTTTATATTAACGGCTCAAAAATATAAATTATTCTTAACACAACAATAAAACAAAGGGGTGATTTTATATATTTTACACTTTAATCAACCCGTGGCGCATTTTTTAGGGGGAGGGGGCTGCATTTTTTATATTATTAATACTTGTTAAAGTTTTTTAGTTTTTTAATCATAAGTGGGACCATGACCAAAAAAATTGATATACTTCTCTTTATCTTCACCAAATGATTCAATGTTAGAATCAGAAACTTTATAAGTGGCATGTTCACCATATATTTTAGAAAACATTACCTTATATTCATTATCTTGTTCATCAACCATTAAAACCTGGGCCAGATTTGAATTTACATCATCAGCGGCTAAGTTTTCATGACAAATGGGACAATAAAACCCAACCATCTCCCCTTTCTCATATTGGATCAGATCATGCTTTTTAATTTCATAATTACCAAGTTCTTTTTCAAATAATATCAAACCTTTTTGTTCAGATCTTACACTTACAGACAAAACTATCTTATTTCCAATATTAAGATAACTCCTGCATTTTGGGCATTTATAGTTGATTTCCATTTTTAGTGTGTTTTTGATGTTTACCAGAAAGATAATCAATAATTATACAAAAAGAAAATTTTAAAGATTAATTTTGTTGCATAAAGTTACAATTAAATGTTAATATTGATAGCATCTAAATTAGTTTTTATTCAAATGCAAACACTAAACACAAATTTTGGTTAAATAATATACTATTGTGGTTAAAGCAAAGCAACTAAAAAAAAGAATATTTAATATTAAAACTCAACAGGATTTTATTGATCTTACATTGGATATATTTAATTACCAATACCATAATAATGATATATACAGGCTATTTATACAATTAATTGGTTGCAACCCAAACAGTATCACTCACATAAATGAGATTCCTTTTCTACCTATTGAATTTTTTAAACAAAATAAAATTGTAAGCGGAAAAGATAAAGAAAAGATAATTTTTTTAAGTAGCGGAACAACAGATATCGTTCAAAGTAAACATTATATAACAGACCTGGAAATTTATAAAACAAGTTTTATTAAATCTTTCAATATATTTTTTGGTAATCCTGAAAAGTATACAATTCTTGCTTTACTGCCCAATTACCTTGAACGGGAAGGTTCCTCCCTGGTTTTTATGGTTAATGAATTAATAAAACGCTCAAACGACCAACATAGCGGGTTTTATCTACATAATTATAAAGAATTATTAAATAAAATCAGTGATTTAAGAAAAAGTAAGAAAAAAATATTACTAATCGGTGTAAGCTACGCCCTATTAGATTTACCCATTAGTGATTCCGGTATTTTCGAAAATGTTATTATAATGGAAACAGGCGGAATGAAAGGAAAAAGAAAAGAGATGACCAAAAACGAACTACACAAAACTTTACAAGCAAAGTATAATGTAGGTAATATTAACTCAGAATATGGAATGACCGAATTACTTTCACAGGCTTATTCAACAGGTAAAGGACTTTTTAGCACACCGCCATGGATGAAAGTGATTATCCGTGATACTTATGATCCGTTTAGCTATTTAGAGGAAGGTCGTTCAGGTGGTATAAATATTATTGACCTTGCAAATTTAAACTCCTGCTCATTTATTGAAACAAAAGATATTGGAAAACTAAAAGCTAACAATCAATTTGAAGTCCTTGGAAGATTTGATAATAGTGATATTCGTGGATGTAATTTATTAATAGGATAAGTTTTGAACTCAGGAATTGAGATGGTTTATTATCAAATGGCAAGTAATCATGGATAAACAAAAAATGGTTAGATTGTTATATGGCTAAATTGCTTTTCTGGTAACAATTTAACCATTTTAGGCTATTTTGTAGATGTTGTCATTTTTACCCTTTATCAATTATTTAATACCCATTTTCTTTTTAATATCCTTTGGTAAAGCATCTTTATGTACCAATATAGCAATAGTTTTAAGCTGTACATACGATTTTGACATGTACAGGTAACCACCAAAATTATTTCTATTTGGTCCCCCGGAATTCTTTGTCAGATAAAAGATAGTTCCATTTTTGTCTTTAGCAATACCTGTAATATGCATTAAATGATCATCTGTAGTTGAGAAGTCTTCAAAAGTTTGAAGCCGCATTTTATCCAGTCCGTTAATAATAATTCCATCTGATTCATCCATTGATAAAACAGCAGTCCCAGCTTTATTGCTATAATCATCCTCACTAACATCACCATCCCAGTCAACGGAATATCCATTGTTCAACGCATTGTCCATTACCTGCATAAATTCATTTATTGGTAAATTGTAGTATAAATCATGCGACCAATTATCCGGCACCTCCAACTCAAACTGTTTATAAAACGGGTAATCTTTATATGAACTTAACTCAACATAATCATCAGGGTTAAAGCCTATAACATTTTTTGCAAAATTTTGAGGTGTATACGTTTTCCCTTTGTATTTAAAATCTTTTGGGTTTTCACCTAAACAGTTATCAAGTATGGCATTAAACGAGGGAAGCCATACATCAGAATGGGGACGCATTTTACTTTTCAGCAACCCTTTCAACATCCCATTCAATACAGAATACATTTCACTATGATTATGTTTTTTTCTTCCATAATTTAAGCCCTGATACACTTCCTGGGGAACAATACCATGTGTTTTAATCACATCCAAAACATCATGAGCTTGTCCACTCTCCGAAAAATTATTATTTCCATGAAATCGAACATATTTTTTTGCTTTTGTTGTATAAGCATTTCGTGCAAAATACATTTCAGATAAATCAAATAAGCCCTTTCCTTTACGTAATGCTTCAGTCTCAATAAAAGAAGTGGTTGCATAGGACCAGCAAGTACCTGTTCTATCCTGGCTTTTTACCGGGCTTGTGGGAACTTGTTTTATAATCGTAAAATCAGGGTGGATTTGTGATTTAATATTCCCTGTTTGAAAAGAAAAGATGAATAGAATGATGAAATGAATTAAGTATTTTTTCTTGTTTTTCATGTGTTAAGATTTTAATTAATTTTTATTGTCACATGTTACCGCATATTAAAAATAATCATTGTTCTTTGTGTTAATGATTATTTTTTAACATGCTTGTTTCATAATATTATGTTTAATGATTTTTTACAAATGTATCATATCTGAATAGAATGAAAAATAAATATTTTGTTAATCCAACAAGAACGATATGAATTTATCCTTTCCGGGCAAATAAAGAGGTAAACAATTGATTAATGATTATTGTATAATTCTTAGATTCTTTTTCTTCAAAGATTAAATGACTCAGAAGAAAAAATTACCTAAACAGCTGTCCAATAAATTTATGAATTTGTTCAAATTTTATAACCCTTAACACAAATACCCATAAAAAAGACAAGATAATATTCACAAAAAAAGATAACTGCCAACTTAATATATCAATTAGCTTAATAAAGTATCCCTGTAACAGGATTATGGTAATAAATAAAACCCACTTTATTGCTTCTTTAGGAATTATTTTAAAATTGAAGAATTTATATGCCAGGTAAATTTGTGTAACAGCCATCATCAGCTGAGTGAGCATACTGCTAATGGCAGCACCTATATAATTATATTTTGGAATCAACAAAAAGTTTAGAGTTATGTTTATAATTACACCCAGCCCGGAAATAACAATCAATTGTTTTAAATTTCCGTTGGCAGTGAGCAAAGTGCCAAAAATATAGATGGAAGCTATACCAATAAAACCAATGGTTAATATGTTCAAAACCGGATATGATTGGTTAGCATGTTGATGATACAGCAAATTCATTATTTCTGAGCTGTGGAAAATTATAACAATTACAAGAATTAAAACAGGTACTAACAAAATGGTAGCAGATTTTTTTACCATATTTCCCAAATTTACCTTGTCTTTAATCATTTTAGAAAAAATGGGTAATAATAATGCCGCAAATAAATAGGCGAACATACTAAAAGCATCAGTAATTCTGTAGGCTTGTGCATATATACCGGAGTACAAGTTTCCATTATCTAATATCCTTTCAAGCATCACAAAGTCTATACGTGTATAAACAGTCATTAAAAAAATAAGCAAGGCAAAAGGGGCAGTTTTTTTCAGTATTGCCAAAATAAACCTATAATCATATCGGATTCTAATCCAACCCGTTTGCCTTAGTACTAATAAAAATGCAATGAGAGTAGTTACTAAATAAGCTACAGTTTGGGAATAAACCAACCATTCAATTTGAAACCCTACCGGATATTTAAGAATTAAAATTCCGCTAATAATAATCAATAGCCCTTTATCAGTAATGGAGAGAACACTATCTGTTTTAAACAAATGTAACCCGGAAAGGTTTGAACGCAGGTACAAAAGAAAGGAAGCTATTACTTGATTTAAAACCAGTATAAGCAAAAATTTAATTTGAGAAAAAGAATAACCAATTAAAAAAGCAGCCAATAAGCTAATGGTAATATATCCAAAAGCAAGAAAAACTTTCAGCCAAATTAATCGTGAAACATGTTTGCTTACCAGTTGTTGATTTTGAGCAATGTTTTTTGTGTTGAAATTAGTAAGACCAAAATCAGTTAACATATTAAAAATCAATGAAAAATTAAATAAAACAACATAAAACCCATATTGCTCTGCACCAACTATATTTTGAATGGTTCGGTCAATACCAAAAATCCAAAAAGGTTTTATCAACAGGTTAAGGATGATAAGAAAAAACAGGTTTTGGGTAAATTTTTTTAACAATTAACACATATTTAATATATTCACAAACAAAAATAGTCAAAATATAATTTTACATGATTATATTAAGACAACAAACTAAAATTTAATATGCGAATAGCAGTTAACACACGATTGTTAATAAAAAATAAATTGGATGGCATTGGTTGGTTTTCTTATGAAAGTTTAAAAAGAATAACCCAGTCACATCCGGAGCATCAATTTTATTTCTTTTTTGACAGGCCTTTTTCAGATGAATTTATTTTTTCAAAAAATATTGAACCCATAATTGTTGGCCCTCCTACCCGTCACCCGGTACTATGGTATTACTGGTTTGAAAAAAAATTACCATCGGTTTTAAATAAAATAAATCCTGATCTGTTTCTTTCACCTGATGGTTATTTATCATTAACATCAAAAGTAAAATCAGTTCCGGTTATTCATGATATAAACTTTACGCATTATCCTAAGGATTTGCCATATTCAACCCGACTGTATTACAATTATTTTTTCCCACAGTTTGCAAAAAAAGCAGAGCGCATTGTTACGGTATCTGAATACTCAAAACAAGATATTGCCTCAACTTATCACATTGAAAAAGAAAAGATTGATGTAGTGTATAATGGTTCAAACACTATTTACAAGCCTATAACTGATGAAAAAAAAGTGAAAGCCAAAAATGAATATACAAATGGTTCAGATTACTTTGTTTTTATTGGTTCAATCCACCCCCGCAAAAATGTAAGCCGGATGCTGATGGCATTTGATAAATTCAGAAAATTAAGCCCAAAACCATATAAACTAATCATCATCGGAAGCCATTTCTTTAAAAACAGGGAGATGAAAAATACTCATAAAAGCTTGGAATACAAAAAGGATATACTCTTTTTTGGACATCAATCTCCCGAAAATATAAAGTGCCTTTTGGGTACTGCCAGGGCATTAATACTAGCTTCAAAATTTGAAGGGTTCGGAATTCCCGTTTTGGAAGCAATGTATTGCAATGTTCCTTCAATTATTTCAGAATCAACATCGTTACCTGAAGTAGGAGGAAATGCTGCTCTTTATGTTGACCCTTTTTCATTAGACTCAATAAGCAATGCTATGATAAAAATAGCCAATGATGACAAATTAAGAAATCAACTTATCGAAAATGGAAAAATTCAGCGCGAAAATTTTTCCTGGGATAAAACCGCAGAAAAACTTTGGAAAAGTGTATTAAAAGCTACCAAAAGTTAAAAATAACAACAATATAATTACCTTGTTATAAGCACATTACCACATTTCATTGCTATAGTTTAGAATAGCGCATATTTTTCATATATCTGTTTTGCCTTTCTTTTACAAGTAATTAGTAAACTGGTAATTAGTAATTAAAGATATTGGACGTTCATTTTAATTACCAATTACTTGTTAATCAGTCTCTGATCGGTAATTTCAGAAATCACCGCCATTTTAAACCAGAGCCTATTTCATTACCATGCTTCAAAATCAGACATAGTAGTAATAACAATACTATTCTCCGCCTTCATCACACCTTCTTTTAACTTTTTAAACCCCCGGGTTTTTCTTATTACTTCATCTAAATCATCAGTAATAAATTTATAGCCGTATTGTTCTTTTGTATTAAGTGGTTCAAATTTTTCTGTTTGGGCATTTACCAACAATACTTCTGCACCAAAGGGCTCAGCACAAATAAATTCTTCAGGTAACTGATAAACTTTGTTCACCTTGTCCACACCAATATAGTAATCATCCAACAACAATACCTGTGAACCATCAGCCAGGTAATATATAAAACGTATATAGCAGGCTTTGTTTACACGCAAATACAAATTGAGAGTATCACCTTCAGTGTATAATAGGTTGTCAGTTCCTTTGTTTGTCCATACTTCAAGGTTTAAATCACCTCCTACAATTTCATTCTCAAGAAAATTTTTCCTTTTCGTATTTGCCACGATAAAGTTTTCCGGCAAATAGTTTATATTATTAGTTTCGCAGAACGATTTGGTTAATTTTGTTTCAATACTGGCAACCGCTTTCCCTGATTTAAAATCCCTTAAAACAACAATTATTTTTAAATAATCATTATCATCCCAGTAGGTACCTGTTATAATATAATCAACCAGGGATTGAGATTTATATTTAGTTGCATAGTTTTGATCGTGAATATTTAAATTTGTTACAGCAACCAATTTCTGTTCTACGGCCATATTCAACCTTTTTGAAAAAGGGCTTCCCATTTTGGTATCCTGGTAATTAAAGCTACTTAATTTTACCTTCCCATCCAGTTTTTTCGATTGCATTTTTAACCCGTTGGCAATAAAATAGGCAGCATCGGAAATTGAATTTTTTGCTGTATTATTCAGTTCATTAATTCCTTTATCAACGGCAGATTTTAATTGTATTGTTTTATCCTTTTTTAACGAAATTTCATCACTTTTACCCAAAGCAACAAGTATTGACTGCGCCTCTTCTACCTCCCTGAATATTGCCAGACATTCAAAATAGCTCTGAATAGCTTTTTGTTGCATATCCGCTTTAAGCATATCTTCAGCAAACTGTTTTTTTGCTTCCAAATCCTTTATATCAATATCTATTTTCTGTTTGTAAAATTTTATAGCATCTATACGCTTCACATAGGTAATAGCATAGGCTATTTTTTTCTTTTTATTATACCAGTGCTGGGTGGTTAATCCGGCTATATCCATATTCGAAAAAGAAACACTTGATTGTTTCACATATTCATAAGTTTCCTGATCAAGTCCCGTGTTTATACTATTAATACCACTAACCGTAATGCTTTTTATAGAAACTTTGACCGATTCGGTCAGCTCATTTTTTGCATTTTCCTCACAACGTGCAATCAATTCATTAACATCAGTATCATAATAATTTATTTCAGAACTAAAGCCCATTATATAACTACTGTTTGGATACATTGCAGTTCTTCTTTCATATTTTATCCATGCAGGTGCCTGTGCATTAATATAAACACTTAATGGTAAAAGAATAAAAACAGATAAAAATAGAAGGCTTAACTTTTTCATGAACATTGTATTTTGTAAAATTTAAACAGGACTAAGATTGTTTTCATTAACTTATTTGTAAATTTAAGCATTATTTTATTCCCAATAAAGACTTATGACTTCAGATGATCAAAATAATGAAACAATTTATCAATTAAAGGCATTTTACAAAAAAAGCACTATTGAAGCAGGCTGTGATGAAGCAGGCAGGGGTTGCCTTGCAGGACCAGTTGTTGCAGCTGCTGTAATATTACCTGCCGATTTTCAAAATGATATTTTAAATGATTCAAAAAAACTGTCAGAAAAAAAAAGAGATAAACTAAAAATAATAATTAAAAATGAAGCTTTAGCGTGGGCAGTAGGTATTGTAGATCAAAAAACGATTGATGAAATTAATATACTGAATGCCTCAATTTTAGCTATGCACCATGCAATTGAAAAATTAAAAATAGTGCCAGAACACCTGATTATTGATGGAAACAGGTTTAAAGCTTATAATTTAATTCCTCATAAATGTATTGTGAAAGGTGATGCTAAATATTTATCAATTGCAGCAGCTTCGGTACTTGCCAAAACACATCGCGATGAGCTGATGAAAAATCTCGATAAGAAATTTCCGGAATATTTTTGGTCAAAAAATAAAGGATATCCAAGCAAACAGCACAGAGAAGCAATTAAAAAACATGGAATTAGCCATTATCACAGAAAAAGTTTTAGGCTTATTGATAATCAACTAGCACTGGATTTTGGTTAATGTACGATATAGGACATAAAGTGTACAATATAGAACATTCAGTTTGTACTATTTTTAAATGATTAACTATATATTCTTGATTGTTTTAACTTTATTGAAATTGGTATAATTAATGAGTATATTTACACTTTCATAGCCTGAAAATCAGGCGCAAAAGCTAAATAAAAATAACTAACTATGATTAAAAAAATTGTATTACACGTTTTAATTATTGTTTTTACATTTAATACAAATGTTAAGGCAGACGAAGGGATGTGGTTTTTGGCATTTATTAACAAAAACTATGACCAAATGAAAGCCATGGGCTTCAAATTAAGCCCAAAAGATATTTATGATATTAATCACTCCAGCATGAAAGATGCTGTTGTAGTATTGGATCATAACCAATGTACTGCAGAGCTTGTTTCTCCTTATGGTTTGCTGTTAACGAATCATCATTGCGGATATGGTGAAATACAAGCACATAGCTCAGTTGAGCATGATTATCTTTCTGATGGATTCTGGGCGAAATCAAGGGCGGAGGAATTACCAAATCCTGGTAAAACAGTTACTTTTCTAGTTAGAATGGAAGATGTTAGTGACAAGATAAACACCTTACTCAATGATAGAATGACTGAGGAAGAAAGAACCTTAACCATCCGGAAAATATCTGATAAACTAAAAAAGGAAGCAATAGGAAATACGCATTATGAGGCTGAGGTGAGTTCATTTTTTAAAGGTAATAACTTTTACCTTTTTGTTTACGAGACTTTTAATGATGTTCGTTTGGTTGGTGCACCACCTGAATCAATTGGTAAGTTTGGAAGCGACACCGATAATTGGATGTGGCCACGCCATACCGGTGATTTTTCTATGTTCAGGGTATATACAGGCCCTGATGGAAAACCCGCAGAATATTCACCTGAAAATGTACCATTAAAACCAAAACATTTTTTCCCAATTTCAATTAAAGGGGTAAAGGAAAATGACTTTGCAATGGTAATGGGGTATCCGGGAACAACCAATCGATATTTAACTTCATGGGGTGTTGAAGAGACTATTGAGAATGAAAATATAATAAAAATAAAAATAAGAGGTGCTAAACAGGAGATTATTAAAAAGTACATGGATAAAAGTGATAAAACACGTATCCAATATTCATCTAAATATTTCCAATCAACAAATTACTACAAATACTCAATTGGTCAAAATCAGGCCTTAGACAAACTAAATGTAATTAAAGATAAAAAAGGCATTGAGAAAGATTTCACTAAATGGATAAAAGCAGATAAGAAAATAAGAAACCCACAATATGGTGAAACCCTTGATTCAATAAAAACCGCATACAAGAATAAAAACACTTTAGATAAAGTTGAAGATTATATAAATGAAGCATTTTTTGGTGGCCCTGAAATATTTATGGCCGGTTACAGGTTAAGTCAATTAGTAATGGCATTGCAACGAGGTGATGACAACAGAAAAAAAGAAGCTGTAGAAATCTACAAAGAATCAATGAAAGAATTTTTCAAGGATTACGATTCCAAAATTGACAAGGAAGTTTTTGTGAAACTCATGAGTATTTATAAAAATGATATTGATAAAGAATATTATCCTTCTTTTTTTGAAACCGTAGAAAAGGATTTTAATGGTGATTTTCAGAAGTTTGCAAATAAGCTTTATTCAACATCTATCTTAACCGATGAAGTAAAAGCTAAGGATTTCCTTAATAATCCAAAAGGAGAAACTTTACAAGCAGATTTAGGATATACCATAACCATATCAACTTTACAATTGTACTTTAATTTAATTGATAAGATAAAACCTTACGAAACAAAACTAAACAAAGGTATGCGACAATTTGTTGCCGGTTGGATTGAAATGCAAAAAGAAAAATACCCGAATAAGCTTTATTATCCGGATGCAAATTCAACAATCAGGCTTAGCTACGGTAAAGTGGGCGGTTATAAAGTTGGTGATAAAACATTCGATTATACTACCGATTTAAAAGGTTTATTGGCAAAAGAAGATCCTAACAACAAAGAATTTACTGTTAGCCAAAAGCTTAAAGATCATTATAATAAAAAAGACTATGGAAAATATGCAGATGGTGAAAGAATGGTAGTTTGTTTTACAACCGATAATGACATCACTGGTGGAAATTCAGGAAGCCCCGTAATAAATGGGAATGGTGAATTAATTGGGATTGCTTTTGACGGAAACTGGGAAGCTATGAGTGGTGATATTGCCTTCGACCCCGACTTACAAAAATGCATTAATGTGGATATACGCTATGTACTTTTTATTATTGATAAATATGCAGGTGCTCAAAACCTTATTGATGAAATGACAATTGTTAGGGAATAATTTTTGAAGCTGGAAGTTAGAAGCCAGAAATTAGAAGGCCGAAGTAAGAAATAAATTCCTGACTTCGGTCTTTTTGCTTTAACAAATAGGTGCATTTTTGTCAACAAAGGATTGCGGGAAATCATGATTTTTGCAACTTATACAATATAAACTCTAAATAAACCTTATTCTTATATGCTATATCATATACTTTTGTTATTTTTGCAACAAATGTTAGATGTAACGCATAAAATTAAGAAATGATAAAAAGAGATATTTATATAAAAAAAATAAAGCCTTTTATTAATAAAGAACTTATAAAAGTATTAATTGGACAACGTAGAGTTGGTAAAAGTGAAATGTTAAAGTTAACAGCAAATGAAATAAAAATAACCAACCAAAATGCTAATTTTATATTTATTGATAAAGAGGAATATGAGTTTGATTATATGAGAAATCATACTCAACTTATGGAATATATAAAAACTCATCAGGCAGAAAAAATGAACTATCTTTTTATTGATGAAATTCAGGAAATTGATGGTTTTGAACGTGTTTTAAGAAGTCTGTATAAAAAGAAAAATTTTGATATTTATTGTACAGGGAGCAATGCTGAACTTTTATCAGGTGAATTTGCAACTTATTTATCTGGCAGGCAAATTGTTTTTCGAATAGGAAGTTTAAACTTCAATGAGTTTTGTAGTTTTCACCAATTACAAACCAACAATGACTCGCTTCTTAAATATTTAAAATTTGGTGGTTTACCATATTTAATACACCTATCTGAAAATGAAAACATACGCTTTGAATACCTTAATAATATATATTCAACAATTTTATTTCGAGATATCATAAAAAGGCATCAAATTAGAGATCCACGATTTTTAACAGACTTAATACGATTTCTTGCAGATAATACAGGCGGCATTTTTTCTGCAAATAGAATATCTAAATATCTAAAGCATCAAAAGATAAATAAAAATGTAGCATTAATTCTCAATTATTTATCTTTTATTGAAAATGCTTATTTTATTAATCCGGTAAAACGCATAGATATTCAAGGAAAAAAACAATTTGATGTTGGCGAAAAATATTATTTTGAAGATATAGGTTTACGAAATGCAACAGTAGGATTTAAGATGCAGGATATTGGGAAAATAATGGAAAATGCGGTTTACCTGCATTTACGAAATTCAGGTTATGATTTAAAAATAGCATACTGGGGAGATAATGAGATTGATTTTATGGGAATTAAAAATAACGAAAAAATTTATGTTCAGGTTGCATATCTCTTAACTGATGAAAAAACAATTAAAAGAGAGTTTGGCAATTTATTAAAAATTAAGGATAATTACCCGAAGTTTGTTGTTTCTTATGATAGTTTCTCAGCACCAAACACTTACCATGGTATAAAGCATTATACTTTGTTGGAATTTCTAACTGAGTTTAATTAAAAAATGAACAATAATTCAAATATAATACTAACCTGCATTATTCATAAATATTATCTTTTTCAATATTTATGGGCAATGCAGAGCTAGTTCCGTTGGATAACGGAATTAACCCCGATTTAGAAAAACTTGGGTTTCAATTTTCCTGAAACCTTTAGTTTTACTAAATTTCCGCAAAAGCGGAACTGGCTGTCAGGTTAATTCATGAAAGTTTCCCGAGAAAATCGGGACAGGTAATGAACCTTCAGCTTCGCAACCGCTAAAGCTTTATGCGAACACAGTCGGTAGCCAATTAATCGGGCTAAAAAATAAATGGTTAAAAACAACATTACAGATATTAAACTCAAAAAAGATACACCAATAAAAAGTTCAGTTTTATTCAATAAAATTCTAATTTTGAAAAAAATTTTTAATCAAAAAAATAATAATATGAAGAAGATTTTTAGCTTACTGCTAATTTCTGCTTTTTTGTTTAATTTCCAGGCAAAAGCAGATGAGGGCATGTGGATTCTTACTTTATTAAATAAGAATTATGCCGACATGAAAAAACAGGGTTTTAAATTAACACCTGAAGATATTTACAGCCTTAACAAAGCCAGTATTAAAGATGCTATTGCGATCTTTGGACGTGGATGTACATCTGAAATTGTTTCAGATAAAGGTTTGCTGTTGACCAACCACCATTGTGGATATGGTGCTATTCAGTCGCAAAGTACGGTTGAACATAATTACCTTAGGGATGGGTTTTGGGCAAAAAATTTTAAAGAAGAGTTACCAATACCCGGTTTATCAGTTAGTTTTTTTAAAAGAATTGAAGATGTTACAGATCAGGTCAATAAAAAGCTTAAAAGCAAAATGACTGAGGATCAAAGAGGGGAAATTATTAAAAAAATAAGCAAAGGAATCACTGATAAGGCCACTGAAGGAAATAAATACACTGCCAGGGTGCAATCTTTCTTTAACGGAAACAACTATTACCTGGTAATTTATGAGAAGTATAGCGATGTTCGTCTTGTTGGAACCCCACCTGAATCCATTGGTAAATTTGGTCATGATACTGACAATTGGGTTTGGCCACGCCACACAGGTGACTTTAGTGTTTTCAGGGTATATATGAGTCCTGAAGGTAAAGCTGCTGAATATTCAGAAAAGAATGTACCGCTAAAACCAAAACACTTCCTCCCTGTTTCAATAAAAGGTGTTCAAAAAGATGATTTCACCATGGTGATAGGTTTCCCAGGACGTACGAACCGTTATATGACATCCTACGAAATTGAAAACTTAATTGATGTAACTAATACCAATAGAATAAAAATACGTGGTATCCGTCAGGATATTATGTTAGAAGATATGAAAGCTGATGAAAAAATAAGGATTCAATATTCGTCGAAATTTGCACGTTCAAGCAACTATTGGAAAAATTCTATTGGAATGAATAAAGGCCTACGTAAACTTAATGTTTATGGCAAAAAACAAGAAACTGAGAATAAATTCAGAAAATGGTATGCAGATGATAAGAAACTAATGGCTAAATATAGTAATGCTCTAAGCTTAATTGAAAATGCCAACAAAGGAATTGGCGAATACCAGTCTGCAAGCCAGTATATTTCAGAAACGATGTCACGTGGTATTGAAATATTTGGGTTCGCAAGCATGGTTTCAAGAATATTAGATAAACCAGAAGCAATTAAAGAATATGCAAAAAAATTCTTTAAAGATTACAGTAAGCCAACTGACCAGAAAATTGCTTTAGCTATGTTAAAACTTTTTGACGAAGATGTTGATGTAAAATATCATCCCACATTTTTAACTGAAGAAATTAACAATAAGCTTAAGGGAAACTTCAGTGCTTACGTAGATGATTTATATGCTAAATCTATATTTGCCAATGAAACTGCATTTTTCAAATTCATGGAAAATTATGATAAGGAAAAAATACAACAAGACCCTGCCTTTATTGCATCAAAATCGGTTAATGAAATGAGCAATTCGTTAAAAGCAAAAACCCAAAAATTTGCTACCGACCAAGCTAAAGGCCGAAGGTTATTCCTTGCTGGCTTAATGGAAATGGATAAGAATAAAAATTTCTATCCTGATGCCAATTTCACCATGCGTTTGTCATATGGTAAAGTTGGAGATTATAAACCACGTGATGGGGTTACTTACGATTACTTCACAACACTTAAAGGAGTAATGGAAAAAGAAATTCCCGGTGATTTTGAATTTGATGTTGCACCAAAGTTAAAAGAACTTTATCAGAAAAAAGATTACGGCAAATATGGTGAAAATGGTGAAATGCCAGTTTGCTTTACTTCAAACGACGATATTACCGGTGGAAATTCAGGCAGCCCAATTATGAATGGCAATGGCGAGCTTATTGGCCTTGCTTTTGACGGAAACTGGGAAGCCATGAGCGGAGATATTGCTTTTGAAACTGAATTGCAAAAATGTATAAATGTTGATATTCGTTATGTACTGTTTATTATTGATAAATTAGGCGGCGCAAAGCATCTGGTTGATGAAATGAAGATTGTTGAGTAGTGACTATAAGAAAACGTCAATAACTGCGTTACGCAAACCTTGAAAACATATCATTTACAAAAGTAAACTCAATATTTTCAAGGATTTGCAAGCCTTGTTCTTGACGCTTTCTTAAAAGCCACTTAAAAAACATGGTATTTACTTAGTGCTTCTAAGTAAACAATTCTATTGCTAAAATGTTATATTGTCAAATTGTTATCTGATTTGATAATATAACAATTTATTTAAAATACTTAATAAAACCGGGTTTAAAAACTCGGTTTTATTTCCTTATCATATTCAATATTCTCATAGATCCTTTTAACTGGAATATTCAAATCAAGATGTTCCAAATTAATTGTATCACTTTCTTCTGTATAAGATTTGTGATACCATAAATCGCCTTTTCTGGTAAAACAATCTACCAGGCAAAAATCTTGCTCAATTAACAGGTAATGTTTAAAATCAGGTATTTGTTTATAAATTTGGAATTTTTTACCCCTGTCATATCTTCTTGTAGCATCTGACAAGACTTCAATAATAAGTATTGGGTATTTAATGGTTAATGGATCATCTTCATTCTTATCACAACTGACAACAATATCAGGATAAGTATAATGCTCTTTTGCCTTTATTTTTACTTTTACAGATTCAAAATTTATTTTACAGTTTTTTCCTTTAAGTGTATTTTTTAACACGGAAACTGCATTAAAAATAATATCATTATGCTTTATAGTTGTACCTGCCAAAGCAAACACTTCACCATAAAAATATTCATGCCGTAATTCAGAATGTTTTTCAAGCTCTAAATATTCCTTAAAAGAATAATATTTGTTATTTTTAATTGCTTCGCCCATAGTAAATATATAACTCAAAGGTACGAAATATCATGATTGTTTCATAATACATTGATAATAACAGTAAAATATCAAGATTATATATGCAAACCAACCACCTTATTCATTTTTCGGTAATGTTTTTTCTGAATTAACTGATACCATTTAAGTGATGACCTAACATGCCCAATGTTTTCCTGCCATTTAATAATGCCTCTATTATGTTGTTCAAGAGTTAATAATGAAAATTGGTCCATTTCTGTTATATCCGCCTTCTGGGAAATTAAATTCTTTGCATCATCAATTAAGCTTTGTTGTAATTTTATCCTTTCATAATTAAAAGTTGATTTCGATTCTTGATAATTCGTCATTACCTGCCTATGAAACCTTTCAGCATGCCACCAAAAGGAATCATCACATTTAGCACCCGGCTCTAAAAATTCTCCCTGATTTAAGCTATTACCACCCATAAAAAAAGGTTTATACAAGGATAAACATGAATTAGATGTACCTGTCAGCCAATATGTTGAAGCTTCTGTCTTCCGAATTTCTGCTATCATGGATCCAACCGTTTGCGAAGGGTTTGTATAATCCGTTGCATGCATACATATAGATCCACCATTATACATTCTTGTTGGGTTAAATTTAGCACCATCCACATAATGCGAGCTTAAAATCTCAATAGCATCTACTACATCAAATTTAGATCTACTATTACCAAGTGAACAACTTTTGTCATATCTCCTTGCGCTTTTGCTGAAATAAGTATAAAACCAATCAGAAAAAGCTTTGGCAAAATGAAATGTCTCGCCACTTTTTAATAACCCATTTTTTACAGCATAATCTTCAATACCTATACTTGACAAATCGAACTCCTCACCAATAGTCAGCCTGTTAGAAATAGTACGATAGCCTTTTACCCGAATTGCCACCCAATGCTTACCCGCAGTTTCCAGAACCCAGGCTTTTGTTTTATCAGAAATAATGAAGCTGTTATGATAATACAGATTATTGTGGTAACCACCATTTGCGTCTTGACCATATTCAGTGATTAATTCTGTAATTAATTCCAGGGCAGAATCAGCCGTTTTGGTCCTTTCAAGAGCTAACCTTATCATATCCATTCCGGTTAACCCCTTGCTTTTTTTATTCATTTTTACTTTAGTAAAAACAGCCTCGTTCCCAATAACCAAATCGTGTTCATTAGCACCCATTTCAGCACCCCACATTTGAAATGGTTTGGACAAAATAACTTCATTGGTTTCACTAACTTGTGGAATTTCAATATATGTGCAATTAAGCTTTCCTGGTCTATGCTTCATTGCCGGGATTCGAACTATAGACTGGGCTTCATTTGGTTCCCTGTCAGAATTTTTACCAAAAATAATGTTGCCCTTTTCCTGTTTGGATGGAACATTTACAAAAGTATCGCACATAGTTTTGATTTTAGATAAAATATAACTTAGTTAAACTGCCACAAAAAAATACTGATTGATAGGATTAGAGTATATTTTTCCAACAGAAATATTGAAGCACTCAGTTTTATGGAAACAACTTATTTAACTGATATAAATAAAATCTATAATTTATTTTTAAATGCAATTAAAGCCAATAAATATAAAACAACCACAATACTCAGAATAGTTGCAGGGATAGCAGCTTCTACCCCAAAAGCATTTATTGCAGTTACAACAGCAAAGCCTGAACTTTTAATAGAGAAAAGCAATTTTTTACTTAAAATATCTTCTTTACTATTTGATTTGGGCAAAATTTTACCAATTATTTTTCCTATTCCGAACATTATTATAACAAAAGCAACTAAAATTGAAACTAAAAGCAGTAAGTCATCATAAAAAATATCACTATTTAAACCAACAGAAGTATAGATAATCAAAGCAAAACCATAATCAATAATTCTCCCTCTATGCTCAATAGCCAATGGTTTTACATTTTTTATAAGCAAAAATCTTGATAATAGAAAAGGTAAAGCAATAAGTAAAAGCATTATCTTCAATATCTCAATCGGACCAACATCCGTATCACCAATAAAAATATAAATCAATAGAGGTGCAAGAATGATTGAAGCTAAAAATGCCCCGAAAGTTCCAACTATTGAGTAATTCAAATTTCCTTTTAATTTGTATGTAAATGGAATTATAGCAACACCTGGCGGTGTAGCAGCAATAACAATAAACCCATAAAATAGATTTGTATTATACGCAAATAAATATGCAATTATTATTATAAAAAACCCAAATACAAAATGATTTAATAGTATTCCAACCAACATTGGTTTAATTACCTTTTTTATTGGAAGTAGTTCTTTTAAAGAAATTGCTGACAATGAAGCAGTCATAACTATTGCAAGGATAATAAGAATATAATCCTTAAGTAACAGGGAATATCCAGGAATAAATATTCCCAATAAAATTGCAAGCACTAATAGGGTGTTCCTGTTTAGAAATATTTTCTTAATCATAAATATTGAAAATTACTGACAATTTAAGTTTGATATTTTATATGTCATCAAACATAAATTCATTAAAAGGCAGGGCGATTGCGTTTAAAATGACGTTCAAACGTCCTAATATAAATCATAAAACCGTTCTATAATTCTTAAACCCGATTGCCCTGCATTAAAAGGTACTTACCATTTTTTTATTAAAATAATTAACAATTATTAAAATAGAAAAGCTAATAGCAAATAAAATAAACGCATACATGTTTGCTGTGTCATAGTTTAAAGCCTCAACCTCATCATAAATAGCAATAGAAGCAACTCTGGTCTGGCCGGGAATATTCCCACCAATCATTAATACTACACCAAATTCACCGATTGTATGGGCAAAACTAAGCACAATACCACTCAGTAATGCAGGTTTTATATTTGGAATAAGAATCTTCTTTAAAATTGCAAATTGTGACTTTCCAAGGGTTTGAGCAGCCTCGGTCAAATTAACCGGTACAGAACTAAATCCAGACATAATTGGATGCACCATAAAAGGCAGGCTAAATATAACCGATGCCAATACCAAGCCTTCAAATGAAAAGACAAATTGAAGCCCAAGGTATTTTTCTAAGAATTTACCAAAGAAATTTTGTGGGCTGAACGCGATTAGAAGGTAAAAGCCAAGAACAGAAGGAGGTAAAACCAAAGGCATGCTAACCAATGCTTCAATAATAAATTTAAAGCGGAATTTGGAAAATGCCAGCCAATAGGCCAAAGGAATACCTATTAGCAACAAAATAAAAGTGGTAATTGATGCCAGTTTTAAAGTAAGAATTAATGGTGACCAGTCAAATTCCATTTACCAAATTTATAAAATACCAGCTTTTACATTGAGTAAGTTGAAATGTGTCGAAGGATAAACAAAAATAGGAATCCATGTTGGACTCCTATTTATTATTACGTATATTCTTAAAAAACTATTGTGCCTTTCTTGCAGAATAGTTAATTTTTAAAGCAGATGCTTTTCTTAATTCCTGTTTTATCTCAGTTATAATTCCCATTTTCACCTCCATATCCGCTTTTATTGAAGTAGTCATATAGGGGATGTCAACTTCAT
This sequence comes from Bacteroidota bacterium, assembly GCA_039714415.1. Taxonomy (GTDB): domain Bacteria; phylum Bacteroidota; class Bacteroidia; order Bacteroidales; family NBLH01; genus NBLH01. The sequence goes on along the minus strand of JBDLJL010000037.1, from coordinate 12,346 downwards.
CCATTTTCTCACGTTCCGCAGAAATATAAGGAATAATATCAGAAACCTGTGACAATTCATCATTTAACTGTAACCTGGGTTCTGTACCATATTTTCTCTTATATGCCTCTATTGGAGCTCCAACATAAATATAGCTCACCAATGATTTTTTTTCAAGTTTTTTTATCTCAGTAGCCTGTGGTAGCTTTACTCTAATTTTTAAATCTACCTCACGCATAGTGGTTGAAACCATAAAGAAAAAAAGTAGCATAAAAACAATATCTGGTAATGATGCCGTAGATATTGCAGGCGTTCCGCCTTTTCCTTTTCTTGCAAATTTAGCCATATTATTTTTTCCCTCCTATATTTCTTGGTTCAGCTTCTGATATTGACATAGGGTAAACCTTCCTAACTGCCTTTTGCCTTTCGTCATCCAAATCTTTATAAGGCATCCCAAAAGTTTTCATCGATAGTTCATCCTTTAACTCGTTAAAGGCCCTTACCAATTCGTTTTGTACCTCAATATATTTATGATATGAAGTCCCTTTATCATTTTGTAAGGAAACCACTCCTTTAGAAAGTTCTGTCATACCGAAAAAAGGAATATCAACTGCATCGGCCTTTTTTTCAGATAAGTTGGGATTATCTTGCGGATTCTTAATAAATTCTTTAACCCCATCGCAAAGCTTATTCACAGGCATTAATTCACCTTCTACTGCTAACTGGTTATGCTGGTTAATCAGTACAATATAAACATTTCTTTCCTTAACATCCGGTGGTTTGGGCATATCTTCCGGTTGTATAGCAGGTAATTTTCTGGTTATTCCCGAATCCACATCCATGGTAGTTGTTACCAAAAAGAATATGAGCAGCAAGAAAGCAATGTCCGCCATAGAACCGGCATTTATTTCTTGAATAGGTCTTGCCATAATTATAAAATATTAATGCTACCCGGCCTGAACCGGGCAGTCAGATTATTTAAAAACTTTTGAAATCTCAACGTACAAAATACTTGCTATTGTACCAAAGAACAACAAATATGCAGTCCATAATATCATACCCGCAAATTTTAATGTCCCGGGATTATTATCATTACCATCATATCCAATAATCTCAAGCACAGTATCATCTGCCAGCGAATAAGCAATAAACACAATAACAGCTACTACTGCAACAGAAATTAAGGTTTTAACAGCTTCCTTTGGCCGGGTAAACATTCTTACCAAAGGAAAAGCTACTGCAGCTACAGCAGCTACAATCAATAGAGCATAAGCCCAGTACATAAATAAATCCAGAATGCCACCATAAACAACCATTTGGGTATCAAAATCTGCTTCATCTGGCATCTCAGCAGTTGCTTTATAAAATATAACCAGCAGTATGACCGAAACGGCCATAAGGGCATAAAGCAATACTGAAGTAATTTTTGAAATATTACTCATAATAAATTAGTTTTTTGCGTTATATTTTACAAAAAGATCAATTAAAGAAATAGATGCATCTTCCATTTGGTTAACCATTGTATCTATTTTAGAAACGATATAATTGTAGAAAATTTGCAGAATAATAGCAACAATTAAACCAGAAACAGTTGTAATCAAGGCCACTTTAATACCACCAGCTACAACAGCAGGAGAAATATCACCGGCAGCTTGAATTTTATCAAATGCATCGATCATACCAATTACCGTACCCATGAAACCAAGCATAGGAGCCAAGGCAATAAATAAAGCCAACCAGGTTATCCCTTTTTCCAATAAGCCCATTTGAACACTACCATATGAAACTACTGATTTTTCAATCATTTCAACTCCTTCGTCAGCACGATCAAGTCCCTGATAGAAAATACTTGCAACGGGACCCCTAGTGTCACGGCAAACTTCTTTTGCTGCATCAACACCACCTTCGTCCAGTGCATTTTCAATATTAACCAACAATTTTTTGGTATTGGTACTTGCCAGGTTAAGGTAAATAATCCTTTCAATAGCAACTGCCAAACCTAAAATAAGGGCTAATAATACAAATGACATGAATCCTGCACCACCTTCAATAAATTTCTTTTTTACTAATTGATGCTTTGGTATCTCTTCTTCTGCAAGTTCTTCCGTTTCCTCAGCAACTGTTTCCGGAGTATCTTGAACAGTTTGATCAACAGTTTCGTTCTGAGTTGAATCTGGTTCTTGACCATATACAACAGTATTAGCTCCTAAGAGCATCCCGATTATGGCTATAAGCGCAAAAAATTTTTTCATAGTCGATCTTTTGAATTTGAATTTTGAATTTAACTTTAATTAATACTTGTTATCTATATAAATTATAAATTTTGTTCCTATCCTGCGGAGAGAGTGGGATTCGAACCCACGATACCCTTTTGGAGTATACACACTTTCCAGGCGTGCGCCTTCGACCACTCGGCCACCTCTCCCAAATGACCGCAACACGAAGGCCAAATTAATGTGCCGAAATTATAAAAAATTTTCTATTATGAAAATTTTAACCTTATTAAATCTATCAGAGATCAATATCAATTCTCATCAAACAAGAGCAGTGATAGATTACAAATCACAAATTAAACTTCAAAAAAAATTTAAATTTAATCCAAAACTTATACTTTCAGAACTGATATTGTTATGATTTTTTAATATAATATCCTTTTTCTTAGACAAATATAGAATGTTTTCTCTTAAATAAAAAAGTTTTAATACATTAATAATCCTTAAACAAACTAATTTCACCTGCAATCGATATTTTCAGATAATTTTCAATTTCCCGCGATTCCAATTTCTGTCCCAACAAAAACATCAGTTTTGTAATTGCTGCCTCGGTTGTTAAATCACCACCACCTATTACACCAACTTTTTCCAATTGTGCACTGGTTTCATAACGACCTAACTCTACACTGCCCGCATTACATTGCGTAATATTCAATATAATTATATTCTTTTTTATAGTATTTTCCAGTATTGAAATAAACCACTCATCTGTTGGTGCATTTCCAGAACCAAAAGTTTCCAAAACCAATGCTTTTAATCCTTTTGTTGATAACACAGCAGAAACAAACTCTTTACTAATACCGGGAAACAGTTTTAAGATTCCAATATTGGTATCTAAATTTGTTTTTATATTAATTGCTTTGTTTTGGTTAGGATATTGAATAGCCTCAAAATTATACCTAATATGAATACCAACTTCGGCAAGTGGCGGGTAATTAGGCGATTCAAAAGCATCAAAATGTTCCGCATTATATTTTCGTGTCCGGTTTCCCCTGTATAAATGATTTTCAAAATAAATACAAACCTCTGGTACAACAGGGTTTCCATTTCTTTTAGCAGCTGCTATTTCAATTGAAGTAATAATATTTTCCTTACCATCCGTCCTTATCGTTTCAATTGGCAACTGTGAACCGGTAAAAATAACCGGCTTGTGCAGATTTTCCAGCATAAAACTTAAAGCTGATGCTGAATAGGACATGGTGTCAGTACCATGTAAAATAACAAACCCGTCGTATTTATCATGATTGTCCTTAATAATTTTTGCCAGTTCTATCCAAACTGCCGGGTTTATATCAGAAGAATCAATAGGGTTGTCAAAGGATATTGTATTTAACTTAAAACCAAACCTTTTTAAAGCCGGAACCTGAATTAATATATGTTCAAAATCAAAAGCTGCCAACAAACCTGTTTCAGGGTCGTTTATCATACCAATTGTACCACCGGTATAGATAATTAATATGGAAGGTTGTTTCATTATATAAACTGTTCTTTTGTTATTCTAAAGCCTGTTAAAAAAGATACTAAATAGCACTACCATATAACATTAATATCGTATTTGTTGAAATTTGAATCTTTTAAGATAATTGACAGGTTTTCTTTTTTTGCTTGTGCAAGATACAGATTTCACATATGAATGTCAAATAATATTACCATGTAAAATATCTGAATCAAAAATATTTTCTACCCCAATTTAGTCTATCTGAAAAAGTTTTTTTGCATTTGCAGTAGTTATCTTTGCTACTGTTTCAATATCAACATGATGAACATCTGCAATTTTTTGCGCAATAAATGGCAAATAAGAACTTTGATTTCTTTTCCCTCTTTTAGGTGTTGGGGCCAAATAGGGTGAATCCGTTTCCAGCACTAAATGTTCCAAACCAATTTTAGCTACAACATCAGCTAAACCGGAATTTTTAAACGTAACTATACCTCCAATCCCAATTTTAAAACCTTTATATGATAATATTTTTTCAGCTTGCTCACTAGTACCAGTGAAGCTATGAAAAATTCCTTTGAGCTTATCATCATTTAACTCATCAACAATAGCAAAAATTTCATCGAAAGACTCCCTTGAATGGATAATTAAAGGAAGTCCTGTTCGTTTTGCCAGATTAATCTGGTACCTGAAAGCTTCTTCCTGTTCTTTCTTATAAGTTTTATCCCAATATAAATCAATACCCGTTTCACCAATACCATAAAACGTTTCTTTACTGATCCAATGTTCCAGATCTTCTAATTCTTTCCAATAATTTTCTTTGACAGAGGTAGGGTGCAATCCAATAATGGGATAACATATTCCCGGGTATTCTTTACCCATTTTAACAACTTTCTTTATTGTACTGCTGTCAATATTAGGAATGAATAACTTTTGAACCCCATCTTTAACAGATTCATTAATAACTTCAGCACGATCTTCATCAAAATGTTCCAAAAAAAGATGCGTGTGGGTATCTATTAATATCATATATATTATATTGCTTTATTGCTAAATTGTGATAACTAATATTCTTTATTTTAAGTTAAGGCACAAGCAATTAGAAATTGATAATCGGAGATTAAAAATAAACTTCCAATAAGCCAAATGACTAATTACCAGTAAACTTATTACTTACAGAGTACAAGCATTAGAAATATCCCAGATATTCTAAACTACAGCCAAGTTAAACTATAAGTTCAAATGTTTTGCAAAAGTAATGATTCTGGGCAAAAAATAAATTAATGTTATATATTTGTACAATAAGCATTTTTTATGAGAAAGATTAAAATCCTCTGGGCAGATGATGAAATTGATTTATTGAAAATCCATATTCTTTTTCTTGAAGAAAAGGGATATGATGTAGTTACAGCGAATAATGGTGATGATGCCATTGCTTTGGTACATGAAAATCACTTTGATATTATATTCCTTGATGAACATATGCCCGGATTAAGTGGCCTGGAAACTCTTGACCTAATTAAAAGTGTTTATCCAACTATTCCATTGGTAATGGTAACCAAAAGCGAAGAAGAGAATATAATGGACAAGGCAATTGGGGCCAAAATTGCTGATTACCTTATAAAACCGGTCAATCCGAAACAAATTTTGCTTACCATTAAAAAAAATGTTGATACCAAACGACTTATTACCGAAAAAACTACCATGGACTACCAAACGGAGTTTTCAAAAATAAGTATGCAGATTAACGACTGTAGGAGTTTTTCAGAATGGGTTGAATTATATAAGAAGCTTGTATTTTGGGAGTTAGAACTTGGGCAGTCAGAAGATAATGCAATGGATGAAGTAATAAAGTTGCAGAAGGATGAAGCAAACAATGCATTCGCAAAGTTTATTAAACAAAACTACACTGATTGGTTTACCAAAGAATCCGAAGAACGTCCGTTATTACCTGTAGATGTTTTTAAACAAAAAATATTCCCGTTTTTGGAAAGTGAACAAACCGTAATGATTATTATTGATAACCTGCGATTTGACCAGTGGAAAATCCTTCAACCGATAATCCGGGAATTTTATCAGCTTGAGGAAGAAGAAATTTATTCCAGTATACTGCCAACAGCCACACAGTACGCAAGAAATGCAATGTTTGCAGGATTAATGCCTTCAGAAATTGAGAAACATTACCCAGATTTATGGATTCATGATGAAGAAGAAGGAAGTAAAAACCTTCATGAAGAAATTCTGTTACAGCACCAGATGAAACGTTTGGGAATAAATTCAAAATTTTATTATGATAAAATAATGAATAACAAAGCCGGTGAGAAGCTGGTTGAAAATATCTCTTCCATTTTACAGAATCAATTAGCAGTTATTGTATACAATTTTGTTGATATGCTATCGCATGCCCGTACCGAAATGCAAATGATAAGGGAACTGGCTAGTGATGAATCAGCATATCGTTCACTAACACTTACCTGGTTTGAACATTCTTCATTACTTGACCTGTTAAAAGAACTAAGTAGTAAAAAAATTAAAGTGGTAATTACAACAGACCATGGTACAATACGGGTGAATAATCCAATTAAAATAATTGGAGATAAAAAGGTAACTACGAATTTGAGATATAAACAAGGAAAAAATCTAAATTATAACCCAAAAGAGGTTTGTGAGATTAATAAACCTGATGATATCATGTTACCCAAATCTTTTTTAAGCTCAAAATACGTTTTTGCCACCAACAAAGATTTCTTTGCATATCCAAATAATTACAATTATTATGTTAATTATTTTAAAAATACCTTTCAACATGGTGGGATATCACTTGAAGAAATGCTTATCCCCCTTATTGTTTTAAAACCTAAGGACTAATGAAATTTAAAATTGAATCGTTGCACAAACTACCTAAAACAGCAAGTGAGATAATAAAGCATCTCAAATTAAAACCGGAAATGCATGATAATAACTGCCTTGCTTTTTATGGTGAAATGGGTGCAGGGAAAACGACCTTAATTAAAGAAATCTGCAAGCTACTGGGTGTTAGCGACATAACTAGCAGCCCCAGTTTTTCATTAATAAACGAATACTTAACTAAAGAAGATAATAGTATTTTTCATTTTGATTTTTATCGTATTAATCATATTGAAGAAGCTTATGATTTGGGCTATGAGGATTATTTTTATAGTAACTCTTTATGTTTCATTGAATGGCCGGAAAAAATAGGACCTCTTTTACCTGAAAACCATATAAAGCTCAACATCAACATATTAGATAATGATAAAAGAATAATAGAAATATTACCTTAAATTATTAATTGTTAGATTTAGTTTGAAATTTACATAGGAAAGTTTAACTTTGGATGGAATAGATTGCTAAACAAATTAGAATGGCGCAACTACACGATTCTTCACCATTTTCAATGAGGCAACAACAGCTTTTCCCACAGGAAGAAATGTTGGAAATAAAAAAGAACAGAAAAGAACTGGTTATAGGTATTCCAAAAGAAGATGGGGAATTTGAAAACCGAATTCCATTAACACCTCAGGCAGTTCAGCTTCTATCAGATCATGGCCATAAAGTCCTGTTTGAAACAGGGGCTGGCCAGGGTTCGAATTACAGTGATTTAGATTATAGTGAAGCAGGGGCAGAAATTGTATCTGACCAAAGAAAAATATTTCAATCAGAAATTGTATTGAAAATTTCCCCATTTAAGAATAAAGAAATAGAGTTTCTTGAAGATAGTCAAACAGTTATATCGGCATTGCATTTTTCAAGTCAATCAAAACAACAAATTAATGCCCTAATAAAAAAGAGAGTAAAAGCAATCGCATTTGAATACATTAAAAATGAACCTTTCTACTACCCTATTGTTAGATCAATGAGTGAAATTGCAGGAAAATTATCTATTAATATTGCTGCAGAATATTTAAGCAAACAACATGGCGGAAAAGGTGTTCTTTTGGGTGGCATAACCGGGATATCACCCGCAGAGGTAATTATTATTGGTGCAGGAACAGCTGCAGAACATGCAGCAAATGCAGCCCTTGGATTAGGTGCTTTAATTAAAGTATTTGACCATTCCATTTATAAATTAAGGGATTTTCAACATAATATAGGAAAACAGGTATTTACTTCCATTATTCAACCACAAGCACTTACAAAAGCATTAAAATCAGCTGATGTTGTTATTGGATCTTTAGGTATTGATGAAAAAACAGAACGTTATGTGGTCAACGAATATATGGTTCAACAAATGAAAAAGGGCACTATCATTATTGATCTTAATGTGGATAATGGTAGCTGCTTTGAAACATCCAAGCCAACTACACATAAGAATCCTATATATGAAAAATTTGGGGTAATACACTACTGTGTTCCAAATATTGCATCACGTGCTGCCAGAACAGCCTCTATAGCCTTAAGTAATGTTTTAGCACCTATACTAATAAAAATTGGGAATGAAGGTGGTATGATTAATCTGTTAAAAGTTGACAGGGGAATTAGAAACGGAGTTTATATTTTTAATGGGATATTGACAAATCAAACCATCGGCCTTGAATTCGGGATTAATTCAAAAGACATTAATTTATTGATGGCTGCATTTTAATTCAAGAATTTTTGGTAATTAGTCATTAGCAACTGGTCATTAGCCAGTTATATCCTGACCAATGACCAATGACTAATTTCTAATTTAGAACCTTCGGGATCCTCTTCCTTGCCCACGCATACCTTGCCCACGCATACCTTGGCCTCTTCCATATCCTTGGCCTTTGCCGCCTTTAAAACCTCGTCCACCACGACTGTCAAAATAAACTTTTTGGTCATCCGTAAGAATTTGTCTAACTGATTGACGGTGTGCTTCACTTTTTTTCATCATCTTAGCCCTGCTCGCAGCCATTTCATCAATAGTCTTATTAATGGCATTCATATCAATCTTATCAGCTGTTCTTAAAGTGTTTAAACGAGCTCTTTTTTCAGCCATAACATTCCTGTGTTGCATCCTTTCCTTCAGGTGCGCTGTTCTCATAGTCTCAATTTTTTTCTGCTGATCTTCTGTCAGGTTAGGGATAATACAATTCCTACTCTGATTATTTTGCTGGTTCCATCCCTGCCCCTGACCTCTTCCATTCCTTTGGGCATTTGCCTGATAACTGAAACTCATTAAAACTGCAGCCATCATCACTACTAAAATATTAAATTTACTTTTTCTCATGATTTCATTATTTAAATTAAACTTTTTCTTTTATTGATTGTGTAACAATTCTTAGAAATTTTGCCGGCAAATTTCTTTAGAATTTTTTTTATTTATTTTATTGTCTTTCTTCAAACCTTGGCCTTCTTTTCATTTTATTCCTTTTTTGATAACGACCATGCATATTTTCATTTTGCATATTACATAGCATCTGTTTAAATTTTGAAAGTTGTTCAGGTGTTAAGATTTCTTCAATGTCACTAAAATGTTTAAAAGTTTCTTTTTGAATTTGAACATGTAAACTCCCAATTTCATCAGCCAATTGTTCCAAAACGGCCATATCCTGACTTTCTTTACAAAACTCTTTGAATACAAGTTTCTTTCTATTACCAATTTCTTTCATTAAAAAATTCGATTCTTCAATATGAATATCTTTTAAAGTCGAAAACTCTTCAAACTGCTCATCAGAAAGAGAAAGCTCCCTTTTTACAAAATTCTTCACTCTCATATTATATTCCTGCTGCCGTCCACCTCTCCTATTATACTGATAATTATTACTTTTATCACTTAACTCAACCCCTTTTGTCTGTTGGTACCTATTATAAGCAATTGTACTAAGTGCTGAAATATTTATAACAACAAGTAATATAATCGTACCTATTAGAAGCTTTTTTTTTGTTAATAAATCCATATTATTATTCAATTTCACTTAATTCTAATTCATAAGTATATTCAGAAGGTTGATTTAGATTGTAAGAGTTCGCAAACACTTGATAATCTGTCAGTTCTTCTGAATCTTCAATAGCTATATTACTATTACGGTTAAAATCAGCACCTAAACCTATTCCTAAAAAGATTGCCAACACAACCACTGCTGCATATGCTGCAGCATGGATATAGAACTGTTTTGTTTTTAACCTTATTACGTTATTTTTTTTACTTTCATCCTCTTGCAAACGTTCTGAAATGCGACTGTATAAAAACGGGTTCGGTTCAGAAATTTTATCATTCTCAATTAAAGAAAGGTCTGCTTTTAATTTTTGAGATAATTTATTACAATTATCACAATTGTTAAGATGAGTTTCAATATCAACCAACTTGTTTTCAGCAAGATTACCTTCGATAAAAAAGATTAAATTATTTTCAACTTCTTTGCAGTTCATTTTGTTTGCTTTTATAATATGACACAGTTCCTAAAAAAAACTTGCGATTTGTTTATGAATTTTTATAATGTCTAATTAATTTTTCCTGTAAATTTTTCTTTGCCCGAAATAATAATGATTCCACTGAAGACAAAGAAAGTTCCATCACTTCAGCAATTTCCTTATAGCTCAAATCCTCATATTTATGCAATGTAAAAGCCACATTTTGATTTTTTGGCAACAAGCTTATTGCATCATTTATAAAATCACCAGTCTCTTTATTTTCAATAATACTATCCGGGATATTATTTTTTGAATCACTTAGTTCTATGACTTTACTTGTATTTTTTTCAGAACTAAATAAAATATCAAGGCTTTGGAACCAACTGTTTTTCTTATTATCTCTTATAAAATTTAGTGATTTATTTGCACTTATTCTATAAAGCCATGTTGATAATTTTGACTCTTTCCTGAATTTATGTATCGACCTGTGTACTTCAATAAATACCTCCTGGGCTATATCTTCAGCATCTTCCCGATTATGAACAAAACCATAGCAAGTATTTACAACAAGTAGCTGATACTTATCAACTAATGCCTTAAATCCGGTAGACTTACTATTTAAAATATTATCAATTATTTCAATATCTTCCATCAATTCACTCACTCATTAATATTATGAGGTTATAGATAAGACTCTAATTTTTGTTTTTACTTGCGCAAAAAAGTACTTTAATTGTTAAATAAATTCGATGATTACATTTTTGACATGATGAAGAGATAATAGGTTTAATTAAAATTGTTAAAAAACAATAAATTTTATTCTATTCATTATAAATTAGAATAAAAAATATATTTTTGCCCGTTATTTTTTTACAAAAATTCTGTTTTTACAATACAACCAGAATAAAAATAAATAATTATATAAAATTAAAAAAATGAAGATATTAATAATATTTAGTGCATTGTTTTTTATTTCAGGAATTTCTTTAAACGCCCAATCCGATACATTAATTGATACAAGAGACGGAAAGGTATATAAATCCATTCAAATTGGCCAACAAACATGGATGGCTGAAAACCTTGATTTTAAAACAGAAAAATCTTACTGTTATTTAAATAAAGCAGTTAATTGTGAAACTTATGGCCGTTTATACCGATGGGAAGCAGCAAGTCAAGCTTGTCCTGAAGGCTGGCATTTACCAACTGATGAAGAATGGCAAACTTTGGAAAAAGAATTAGGCATGACAGAGATAGAACTAGCCAAAGAAAACAATTGGCGTGGTTCAGATCAGGCAACAAAACTTATGACAGATAGTACAATAGGTTTTATAATGCTACTTGGTGGTTATAGAAACCCCCCGTCCAATTACTTTTTAAATGGTATGCAGGCATTTTTCTGGTCAGCAAGTGATAGAGGAACACATGCCTGGTATCGCCAAATGCGTGATGGAAGCGGACAAATATTTCGTAGAACACAACCCAAATCCTGGGCAATGTCGGTACGATGTATAAAGAATAAAGAATAATACATACTATAATCACATTTTAATTTTATAATAACCTATGAAAAAACTATTAATTATTATTTTATTAATATCATTTACTAACATTTTTGTTAATGCCCAAGAATTTACACCCTTAAAAGTTGAACTTGGAGCAATTTATGGACTACCTACCGATGAAGCTTTTACTGGAGGTGTGGGTTTTTATTTCAATCCTAGTTATTATTTTACAGATAATATTAATTTAGGATTAAAAGCAGAATGGGCAATAATAGGAGCGTCTGATACAGAAGGCCTTAATGTGTCAATTTCTGCTATTGGTTCATATCTGGTAACAGCCAATTATTTTTTCATGAAAAGTAAAATAAGACCCTACATTGGCGTAGGCACTGGATTGTACTCTTTAGGAACTACTTCATTAAGTTCAGTTGATGGAAATGGCGATATAAATATTGAATACGGGAATAAATTTGGTGTTGCACCAACTGTTGGTTTAAATCTAAGTCATTTTACAATTAATGCCTCATATAATCTTATTTTGGACATTGATGAAGCGCTTGCAAAGAAAGATTATTTATCAATTGGCATTGGAGTGTACTTTGGTGGTGGCAAAAGCGGAAATGGATATATTGATTTTGGCATTGATGATGATGATGAATACTAAATTGCCTTTTATTTCATCTTGTAAACATTGAAGCTGGCGAATAAAAATACGGTTACACAATAATAAAAGCCCATAAAACAATGTTTTATGGGCTTTTATTATTTTATCTATTTACTTCTTAACCCGCATTCATGAGTTTTTCTAATCATGAATCTAAATG
>JBDLJL010000036.1:0-36483 GCA_039714415.1 Bacteroidota bacterium | reverse complement strand
AATGCTTGACTTGACACTAGGAATCAAGGTTTAATTTTATGAATATTAGGCAATCTACCATAATAACATTTTAATGGTTTTTCTTCACTGATTATAGCACAATAATTACACATAATACAGCGAGACTCTACTTGTTTACCTTCCTTAAATTTGACAACAATATTTGGTTCAATAATAAATGGTCGGCTCATAGAGATATAATCTATACCCTTATCTTCAACTGTATCTTTAATATCAGCAATATTGTTAAACCCACCAACCACAATTACTGGTATATTTACAGCTTTTTTTATTTTAATGGCTGCATCAAGATTATACTTTTTTAAAGGTTTTGGTTGCTTCAAGACAGCTTTAATTATTGGTTTTGTAATTGATTTAACCAGACCGGGAAAATTTTTATACTTAAAATTATATTCCATGGCCGGATCTACAGGAAGCTTTTCGCTCCTCATAGTATAAAGTCCGTCTTCAAAAACCCCACTTGAAACTTCAATTGCTGCGCAGCCTGATTTTTCCAACATTTTTGCAATTTTCACAGCCTCTGAAATCCGCATCCCGTTTTTTCGACCATCATGTGCATTCATTTTTACCAATACAGGATAGTTACCAACTTTTTCTTTAGCCTTTTTGAATATTTCATCTATTATCCTGTATTTATTTCCGGTGGTACCGCCCCATTTGTCTTTTCGTTTATTAGAATATGACGATAAAAATTGGGCAAACAAATATCCATGTGCCAGATGAAGTTGAACAGCATCAAAGCCTGCTTTCTTACTCCGCAAAACAGCTTCAGCAAAATTTTCAGTTATTATGTTTATTTCACTTTCAGTTAATTCTCTGGGCTTATCTTCATTATACATTTTATCCCTGATAGCAGATGGTGCTACAGTTGGCAATCCCGTTGTTTTGGAACGGGTCTGTCGTCCACAATGGGCAATTTGCATTATAATTTTAGTACCATTATCATGAACTTCATCTACAATTTCCTTATATGCAGGAATAAATTCATCACTATCAAACATAGTCATACCAAACAAGCTGCTCTTACCATCTTGTTGTATTCCGACATAGCCTGTTATTATCGCTCCAATACCTCCTTTGGCTAACCGCACATATAACTTCTTATACGTTTCAGTAGGGAAACCTCTTTCATCGGCCATGCCTTCATGAGTAGCCGATCGAATAATCCGATTTTTGAGTTTAATTCCAGCTATTTCCGTAGTTTCAAAAGTTTTGTTCATAATTTAAACCTTTTAATTTCCAATTATCAATGGTTGGCCAATATCAAGTATTTTAATGTTGCGTTTGGAATTATTATCCTTCAAAACCCGAACTGGTTCTCCTAAAGGTTCATCAGCCAAATCATAGGTTGCATAATGCATTGGAATAAACGTTTTACCCTTTAAATCACCAAAAGCTTTTAGTGCCTCATGAGGAGTTACATGTGATTCTTTCATAATGTATGCAGGTTTGTACGCCCCAACAGGCATCAAACAATAATCAATATTTTCAAAGAACTCACTAACTTCAGAAAAATGTTCACCATAGGCTGTATCACCTGCAAAGTAAATGGTTTTTCCATGTGCCCTGATTACAAAACTTCCCCACAATGTTTTATTAAAATCCATAATACCGCGCCTATTCCAATGCTTAGCCGGCATAAAATATATTTCAATATCCTTGTCAGTTTCAAATTTTTGGTACCAACCGGCCTGTTGATTTGCTATTTTCTCTTTTTCAAAAAAATCATTTAATTTTAAAGGTACTAATGCTTCAATATTTGGATTATTTTTGTGCAAAGCGGATATTGATTTTTTATCAAAATGATCCCTATGTCCATGAGAAAGTAATATATAATCAATGTTTTTCAAATCTGAAACATCACAAGGTAAAGCTGCCATACGTTTTATCATTGGCATATCATAAAAAATTGGATCGGTAATTAATGTTTTACCGCCTATTCGAATAAAAAATGTAGCATGGCCTAGCCAGACAATCATATCGTCCTGTGAGTTTAAGAAAGCCTTATTTTTAATAACATCCAAAGCAAATTTATCTTCTTTCTTTTCCTTTTCTTGTGGATTTTTCGACATTTTCCACTTAAGGATGTCAAAAGGGGTAATTTGAGGATCTTTTGTTCCATTGTTTGCAAACTCACCATCTATAAAGGTATTCCCTTTCCAATCTTTCTTTATCGTTTTTAAATTTGTATTATTCTTATAATCAATCATTTTATCTGTTTTTGAAAAATAAATAAAACCAGCTATTGCAAGAAGAACGATTGTAGCTAAGGTAATGTATTTTTTCCTTTTGTTCATATCCTTATTTTCCCTGTTTGAATTAATCCCAATAATTCACAATGATATTGTTATTTTTTTATATTTACCAAACAAATATACTTATTCCGATGAGATGAGAAGAATAGAAAAGAGGATTATAGAAAGAACTGAAATTAACCAAATTATTAATGCCTCTGAAGTTTGTCGTATAGCCTTTGCAAAAGAAAATATCCCATATATTATTCCTGTATCCTTTGGTTATGATGGTAATAACTTATATCTACATACGGCAACAGAGGGTAAAAAGATAGAATTCATCAATGCTAATAATATTGTCAGTTTTGAATTTGATACTGATATAAAAACCATTACACATGAAACAATTGGTTGTAAATGGACTACTGCATACCGTAGTGTAATTGGTTGCGGTAAAATATTTGAAATTACCGATAAAGAGAAAATGATTAATGCCCTAAACCAAATTATGCTACATTATTCTGGCAAAGAATGGGTATTCACTGAGAAAATGTTAAAAAATATGCGTATTTGGAAAATTGAAATTGAAGAAATAACGGGTAAAAAGTCAATCGAATGAAAAATGATTATTGAATATCGTCTATTGACGTATATTAATTTCTAATTTCTAACTTCTAATTTCTAACTTCTAATTTCTAATTTTCTTTATCATCCAGTGTACAAATAATTGAAAATACGGAATAGTTATCATCAAATCGTTTAAAATTGTAAAGTATTTTATTTTCCAATTTCCTGGCAAGGTCAATTATACCAACTTTTACACTTTCGTTAGACAAACCAACTTCTTTAAGCTTATCTTTATACATCTTTCTAAGCAATTCTTTTGAATTGTCTACTTCAAATACTAAATTAATTTCATCAAGCTTACTCTGAATAAAATCAACTTCCTTAGTCTCAACTAAATTACCAGAAAAAAAATAAAACTTGCTATTATTATACCCCAGAAAAAACCTATTTTTAAAATTGCCAATTAAAACACCATATTTCACAGCATTCTCTATCAACTCAACACTAATAAAGTATGATTTTCTGATAACAAGCCGGTTCACTGAAACTTTCCCAACCACATCTTCAATATCCCTGTATGTACCATTAATATTAAGATCACCTTCTCCTGAAATATCTAATTCAGAAATCATGCTCTCTTTCGCTAATTTAAATGCGGTCTTGAATTTTTTTTCCATATCCAACTATTTCTATCTAAACGGTGAAATTAGCAAGATTATTGAGTTTCACAAATCAAAATATATTTAATAAATTTATAAACCAGAACATTGTTAAATTATGGAATTGCTTTCATTGTTATGTAATAATAGTTGCAGAGCTTGTAAAAATAGTAGCTTTAAGATCAAATCTCGAAGATTAAAGTAGAATTAAAAACAGTTGAAATCTGAAATTCAACGTACACATAAAGTTCTTTTTACAAAATATTTATTTAACAAATTTTAAATAATGAGTAAATTAAGTTTTGCGTTAATATTTTTGCTTATAGCGTATCATCTTCATGCTCAGATAAATTACACTCAAAATATCAGGGGGACTGTTGTCGATGCTACATCAAAAAGTCCAATTCCGGGGGCACATGTAGTAATATTAAATAGTAATCCACTAATTGGAACCGTTTCAGGTAATGATGGAGAATTCACCTTAAAAAATGTTCCTGTTGGCAGACAAGATATAAACGTTGGATTTATAGGATACAAACCTGTTTATTTAAGAAACCTTTCAATTAAATCAGGCAAAGAGCTTATTCTGAATATTGAAATGGAAGAAGCAGTTATTACAACTGAAGAAATTGTTATTAAAGCCCACGGAAGAAAAGACAAAGCCCTGAATGAAATGGCCAATATCAGCGCCCGCTCTTTTACCGTGGAAGAAACAGAAAGATATGCCGGCACCTGGTTTGACCCTGCACGCATGGCAGCTAATTATGCTGGTGTTATGGTGGTTGGTGACCAAAGAAATGATATAATTATCCGTGGGAATTCACCCCTGGGCCTACTTTGGCAACTTGAGAACATAAATATCCCGAACCCTAATCATTTTGGAACATTAGGAACAACAGGCGGGCCTATTAGCATATTAAACAATAACCTTTTAGACAATTCAGATTTTTTTACCGGGGCATTCCCTGCTGAGTATGGAAATGCCCTGTCTGGTGTTTTTGATTTAAATATGCGAAACGGTAACAATAAAAAGCGTGAATATGTTGTTCAAACAGGTATGAATGGTTTTGAGCTGGGAGCTGAAGGTCTATTTTTAAAAAAATCAAAAGCATCCTATTTAATTAATTATCGGTACTCTACCATGGTAATTTTTGATGCCATGGGAATCAATTTTGGTGTTTCCGGCATTCCGCAATACCAAGATTTATCTTTTAAAATTAATGTTCCCGGAACAAAATTAGGGAAACTCTCACTTTTTGGGATTGGGGGTACAAGTTATATTGAAGTATTAAATAAGGACAGAAAAGATAATGACTGGACTTTTGGACAAGATAATCTTGATTTTCGGTTTGGTTCTGATATGGGCGTTGCAGGATTATCACATCTGTATTTTTTAGATAAAAATACCCGAATAAAAACTACCCTAGCCGCTTCGTATACTAAATCGACAGCAAAAGCTGATTCAGCATACCGAAATTCATTATCTTTAAATTATTATGGAGATGAATCTTCAGAAACCAGATATTCAATATCCACAAAATTTACGCAAAAAATAAACGCAAGAAATAATTATAGTTTGGGTTTTATAGTTGATTTATTTTATGTTTCATACAAAGACAGTGCGCTTATTTATGATTACACATACCGTAAATTAACAGAAACAAGCAATGAAAACATGTTCCTAATTCAGGCTTTTGCACAATATCAGCATAAATTTACCGATAATTTGAATTTATACAGCGGTTTGCATTATCAAAATTTCACATTAAACAGTAGCCAGGTAATTGAACCACGTGCCAGCTTAAAATGGAGCATAAATTCAAGACATTCCATAAGTACAGGATTTGGTCTTCATAGCCAGATGCAGCCACGTTTATTTTATTTTTATGAAACATTACTGGCTGATAGTTCTTTAGCACGTACAAATTACGATATTGATTTTTCAAAAAGCAATCAATTTGTAATTGGCTACGATTATCTGATAAATAAACATCTAAGACTAAAAATAGAAACATATTATCAGCATCTGCATAACATACCTGTTGAAATAAAATCATCGTATTATTCAATTATTAACTATGGTAACGAGTTTTATTCTTCAAGGACGGATAGTTTAATAAATAAGGGGACTGGCAAAAACTATGGCATTGAACTAACTTTTGAGAAATTTTTGAGTAATAACTACTATTTTTTACTCACAGGATCCTTATTTGAATCAAATTACAAAGGGAGTGATGGTGTGGAACGTAATACAACTTATAATAGCAACTATGTTGTCAACTTTTTAAGTGGTTACACTTTTGATATTGGAAAATACAACTCTCTGGCACTTGATTTTAAAGTGGTCAATGCCGGTGGAAAGCATTATATACCAATTGACCTTGAGTTTTCAAATATAGAAGGGAAAAAAGTGCTGGATTACAGCAAAGCTTACGAACCAAGTTATCCTTCGTACTTCAGGCTAGACGGAAGAATATCCTTTCAATTAAATCGCAAAAAATTTAATACAGAAATTGCTTTTGATGTTCAGAATATTACTAATCATAAAAACATTTTATTGGAAACATATGATGTAGAAAGTGCTACCGTTAAACATGATTACCAACTTGATTTATTTTATGTTTTTTTGTTGAGGTTTCAGTTTTAAGAAGAGAAAAACTTACCAATAAACTCATCGGAACATCTATACGTTTTATTTAACTTTAGTATTTTAAAAATCAATTTATTAAAAACTTTTTTTTCTCCTATTTATTCATTAAATTTAATAATTATTCCAAACTTCATAAATTGTAGGCAAAACCCACTTACATATTATCATAACTTTCTGATTTAAGCTTGGAAAGATCATACTATTTACTAACATTTTGTTGGTATTTCTTTCAGTAAAGAATTATAGTCTATTACCCATTTTACAATATCAGGATATTTATTTTTTATTTAACATAAATCAAAAATGTTATGAAAGGAATATATAAACACCTTTGCTTATACGCATTACTAATTTTCACCCTGATAAGTCCAGTATTTTCACAAATAGATAATTCCGGTTCCTGGACACAATTCAGGGGTCAATTTAGAAGTGGCATTTCAAACGAAATATTACCACAAATGGACTGGTCAAAATCAGAACCAAAACTCCTTTGGAAAAAAGAAATTGGTTCAGGTTTTTCGGAACTTATTATTTCTGACGGGGTAGTTTACACTATGTTTAGCGAACAAACTGATAGTATTACAGGCTTGGAGTATATTGCTGCATATTATGAAAATACAGGGAATGAACTCTGGCGCTCAAAAGTTGATTCAGTTTTCATTGAAATAGACGGATGGGGTAATGGGCCAAGATCGACACCTACTATAGGTGAAAATTTTATATACAGCCTAAGCGGATATGGAAAACTTTCTGCAAATTCAAAAAAAGATGGTAAACTAATTTGGCAAGTTGATTTTGTTAAGGAATTCGGAAGCACTGTGCCACGATGGGGATATTCTTCTTCACCATTACTTATTGATAATATGCTGATTATAGAAGTAGGTGACACCAACTCAAGAGCTTTTACAGCATTTAATAAAAATAATGGAAAACTCATTTGGACAAAAGGAAAAGGTGAAGCTTCATATAGTTCGCCACTCTTGGCAACAATTGATGGTCAGAAGCAAATTATTTTTGCTAACGGCAGGACTTTAAGTTCGTATACGCCAAAAGGCGATACGTTATGGACTTTCAAAATGCCACTAGCAACGCCTACAGCAATACCTGTTCATCTAGGCTCAAACAAACTGTTTGTTTCAGCACTTCGTGGAGGATTTGTAATTACGAAAACTGAAAATAATAAAACCACCGAAGTATTGAAAGGCAACAGTATGAAAAATGATTTCAGTTCAAGTTGCTATTACGATGGACATCTATATGGTTTTCATGTAGCAGCTTTACGCTGCATATCAGCTGAAACAGGTGAAGTAAAGTGGACAAAAAGAGGCTATGGTAAGGGAAGCTTAATACTTGTTGATGATATGCTGCTTGTTCTTTCTGATCAGGGTAAACTTGTATTGATTGATGCAAAACCTGATGTATTTAATGAAAAAGGTTCTATTCAAACAATTAGCGGAAAATCATGGACCGCACCATCTTTCTACAAAGGGAAAGTATTTGTTAGAAACCTTACAGAAATGGCATGTTTTAAGATAAAATAATAATTCAAACCCATAAATCTACCTATTATGAAATCAATAAAAAATAAGGTTTTCTTAATAATCCTTTTTTTGTGTGTATCTCCTATAGTAAAAGCCCAAAATGTAGATAAAATAATCGCTAAACATATTAATGCTCATGGAGGTGTAAAAAACTGGGAGGCAATTAAATCAATGAAAATTACAGGAAAATTTACTGCTTTTAGTGTAATGAAAGATTTTTATGCCATTAAAACTAAAAAAGGGGCATACTACAGCGAATTACATTTAGGAAAACATAAAGTGAAAGAATCCTTTAATGGAAAAACCGGGTGGACGATTGACCCTTGGCAGGAAATTAATTATCCAAGAGCACTTAATAAAACAGAGCTGAATGTATTTAAACAAAAAGCTGAATTTTTTACTCCTTTTTACAAATACAAAGAAAAAGGACATAAAGTTGAATTCTTAGGCGAAAAAAATATTGATGGTATAGATGTTTATGTCATTAAACTTACAAGGCCAAGTGGTAAATTCGAAACATGGTACCTAAATACCAAAACATATCTTGAATACAAATATGAATCAGAATGGGTGGATTTTGCTTTCTCTAGTCCGGCGGAATCGTACTTTGATGATTTTAGGAAGATAAATGGTATAATTATTCCATTTTATATTGAACGGACTTTTAGACAAAGAAACAGGGTTACCCAAATAAATAATATTGAATTCAATAATAAGGTAGATGAAAGCTTATTCAAAATAGCCAAAAGTAAGGAAATTGAAAAACTGGCATTTTTAGCAGGGAAATGGGATATTAAATGCAATATATGGTTCCCTGGTTATGGATGGTATCCTGTTGATAGTACGGTTTCAGAAATTAAGTTTGTAAGTACAAATCTTTTACATGAAGAAATTGAATACGACGCAATATTACCACAATCTAAAAAAACAAATTACACTTATAATTCTTCAACAAAAAAATACAGATTAAGTGTTTTTAACCGACTATCTTCTAATATTGAAGTGTTTGAAGGCGATTTTACTGATAGTTCTTTTACTGTAGAAAACACAAATATAAGTTATGGCGATACCACAGTAAATAGATCATTTTCGCAAATCATTTATAGTAAGCTTGAAAAAGACAGTTTCATTCTTGAAATAAAGAACTCAAATGATAAAGGGAAAACATGGAACCCTAGTGATAAATTCATATATATTAGGAGAAAAGAATAATGCCAGGTTATCCTTAAATGAATTTAGACCCGCAAAAAAACTGTTCACTGTTTCAATGAGCAGTTTTTTTGTAAGCCCCCTTTTTATATTTTGAGTTACTTCTTCTCCCTGTTTTCTAAACGGTCTTTATCTTGTTCTTTGCTTTCACGCAGCATATCTTCCACATTATCAATTTGTGGTGATTCTTTAAGTGCTTTCCAGTCAAATTTCTCATCAAATGGATCTAATGCCTTTTGGGGGTTAAAAATCCTGTCGTCTACTTCTAAAGCATTATAAGGGGCAAAATCCGGGGTGTCAGTAAAAAAATCTGATAAATCAGTTGCTCCTGCATCATATTGATTTAAGTATGGTAGACCCAATATATTCCAAAAAGACTTAAACAAACTCCCAAAACTGTAATGAACATGACTCACATAATCCTTTTTAACCCATGGCGATACAAGCATCAAAATGCTTCGGTGCGCATCAATATGATCAACACCATTTTGTGCATCGTCTTCGGTAATAACAATCAGCATATTTTTCCAGTAAGGGGTATGTGAAAGATATTCCACAATACGCCCAACCGCCAAATCGTTATCGGCCATATAGCTTTCCCTAAAGGGATATCCTGCATCAGGACGATCACCTGCGCCATGGTCATTGGGAATAATTACCGTAATAAATTCAGGCATGGTATCTTTTCCGTTTATCCATTTCTGATTAAACTCCTTAATAAACTGATCTATCCTAAATTGATCCGGAATAGCTGTATTATAAGTAGGATACATTTTTGAAGTTCGTGTAAATAATGGCTGGGGCATCGGGTAATTAATATATTGCTTAATTCCTGTATATTTATATTCTGATTTATAAAGTGCCGGTTCAAACATTACACTGAAGCCAAAATTATAAAAACTCACTGCATTACGTTCTAAATGGTCCCACATAGAACCTGCCTCATTATAATCTTCAGGATAAATGGCACCTGCTGCTCCATTCATTGCAAAAACACCCGGTGCATTAGAGTTTTGCCGATAGTTTCGGTTCCCCCCATAACTTGCTACCGTTGAAGTCTCACACCACTCATTAGGATAAGTATTTACCAACCAACGATGACCATCGGCTGAAACATCTGAATCAACATAAAAATTATCAGAAAAAGCAAACTGCCCGGCCAAATTCAGATGATTAGGCATTACCGTTGCATTCAAAACAGAGTCCGATTTACTCCTGTTTGTAAATGTTACCCCTTTTCCATATCGGGCAATTGAAGCATCGCCTTCCGCTTTTTCAATTTGGCCAAAAACTTCATCGTATGTCCTGTTTTCTTTCGAGATAAATACAATATGTTTTATCGGGCTTTTTTTCTCACCCGGGAATAATGGAATTGGGTTGTTTCGCCTGTTTTGTAGAGCCGGATCATCTGCTCTAATAAACTTAAAGTTGTTTGAGATAACCTGCTTCGTCATTTCCCGGAGTTGTTCATTGTTCGGTATATCAACAATCTGCACTGTTCCTTTCATTAAGGAACCGATATAGCTTCCTTCCTCACCACGTTCAAAAACTTCCCCACCATTTGGGCCACTACCAAAACCTTTGGCATTGGCTATGATCAATTTTTTTCCATCCTTGCTTACTTCAAGCTTTGATGGAAACCATCCAGTTGGAATATGCCCAATTACTTTTAGATCAGCAACATCAATAACAGCCACAGCATTTATTCCTGATTCGGCCACATACAGCCGTTTTTGATCATGGCTCAAAGCCAGGCCAAAAGGAATAACTCCCCTAAATTGCTTTATTCGTTCATCGGGTTTTAGATAAATCGTATTAACAATAGTATCTTTTTCAATTGAAATTACAGAAATATTATCATTGTTCCCATTGCTTACAAATACATATTTATCAGTTGCTACTAAGGAATTTGGACTTGATCCGCCAACTGCCGGAATATCTTCTACCAATGCCCCTACCAGGTGCCCGGTTTTAATCTTGGCCACAACCACAGGATTTGCATTATCTTCCAGATCTACCGTAAAAACAGAAAAAGCTTCAATTGCATTTGGGTCGCCCAGAGCTGGAATTTGTATCGTATCATTTTGTATTCCTTCAGTCATTTCTTTTGAGCCATAAGCCGTTGCAGGAAAGGCAATTGGTTTTACTTTAGCAGAATCCCCTACTCCATCTTTAATCAGCGCATACTGGAACATACCAACATTAGCAACATAAGCTTTTTGCTCATCAGGCGAAAGACAAATCCCAAACGGATATCTCCCCACAGGAACGGAGTGCTTTAAAACCTTAGTTTCTGTATCCACAATAATCATTCTAAATCCTATCTGATCTACGGCATAAATTGTTTTTCCATCTTTACTTAATTTGAGATCACCAATATAGCCATGCGAATAATCCACATTTTCAGAAACAAAAGAACAATCAATAAACCCTTTCTTTTCGCCGGTTTTTACATCAAACAGATATATTTTGTTTTCCTGCCCTCCTGCAACATAAATTGTTTGATTGTCAGGTGATATTGCGAGCCCCATAAACACAGAAGCCAATACTCCTCTATCAGTAGCAGGACCCGGCGGGACTTGTTGTACTTCAGGCTTAGCTGACAAGATATTACGAACAATAGTTATTGATAGCGGATTGGTCCCGGAATTGGCCGTAACGGCAATATTTCCATCAGGACTAATAGTCAATCCGTAAGGATGTGGTGCCGTCACAATATTTTTCCCGGCAGGGGTAATATACCGACCATTTGGGATTACCGTTTTTCCCGTTTTATTAATATTTGTAAATTCATTTCCGGCAGGTGCAGTAATAATCCATAGATTTTCATTTGAATTATTTTGTAAATTACATGCCGTAAAAAATAAAATTGTTAGTAATGGAACTATTTTTTTCATACATTAAATTTTTTTTCAATTTAATTCGCTTTAAATTCTTTGTAACTAATCAGTGTTAATTTTATGCCACAGATTCACAGATTATTAAAACAAGCTACGCTTGTTTTCTGTAAAAATAATTTATAATTATTTTTTTAATCTGTGAATCTGTGGCATAATTTATACTCGGAATAGCATACATAATTATTCCTTACTGTTTATTATATGTGTAAAAATTACCACAATTATTCTAAACTACCGATATAAGCAATTATAGTTACTAATCAGTTTCAAAATTAACAATTAATATTCAACACCAATTATCTTTAACGTAAAATGCTTGGCATATTTGAATTTGATTTTAAATATCTGGTCAATTCAAAATTGAGCAAGCTACACAAAATTGCAATAATAAGGTCTATTATAGGTACAACAATCAAAAACGGATTAAATGTTTTGGATGCCCTGTCTTTAATTTCTATATTTGATATTAAGGTAGCTAATTAGTTACAATTCTTTACAACAAGAAATGAAAATCCCTTGAGAACCTTAACTTGCTTAAGGTAGCAAATATAATAAAAGCTGTCAGAATAAATCATTAAACAAATAAGTATATACTTTTACATATATATTGAGTGTTGGGTCAAATCCGTTGATGAACCGTCGGGTTAACCCGGCGGTTGTGAAATTTGTTGCACTAATCAACTGAATTAAACCAGTATCACATATTGTTACCAAAAACTTAAAACTAGTAACATGAAAAAATCAATCTCAATTTTTATCTTTATTTCCCTACTTGGATGTAACTCTAACAAGAACAAAGATATTAAACTATCAGCTAGCGATTTAAATCAAGCGACAGTAGCATTTGTTGAATTGAATAAAGCTTTAAAAAGCGATAATGGCAAATTATGGAACCATAAATTAGACGGACCAATTCTATTAGCAAATAGGGATACAAGGACAATAATTGCAAACGAACAAGATGAAAAAGGAGATTTAGTACAACAAGGAGGTTTTTATATTGGAAAATTTCCTGAAAACATGAACATTGCAAATACTGCTGTTGATTGGAAAGGCAAACGATGGACAATGGTTGCATTACCACTACCTGACACAAAAGAAAAGAGATTAAGTTTGTTAATACATGAGTCTTTTCATAGAATTCAGCCCTCAATTGGTTTTGATTCCCTTGGTGAAATTCAAAGTATCCATTTAGATAATAAAAATGGCAGGGTATATTTGAAATTAGAATTGGAAGCCTTGAAAAAAGCTTTAGGTTCTGTGAAACCGGAAAATCATATAAAAAACGCTTTAATATTCCGACAATATCGACATCAACTATTTCCTGAAGCTAAAATATCAGAGAATACTTTAGAATTACTTGAAGGTTTAGCTGAATACACCGGCTCAATATTGAGTGGGCGAACTAATACCGAATTACAGAAACATTATGTGTCGCAAATTGATTGGTTTTATGAAATGCCAAGTTTCGTTCGCTCGTTTGCCTATTTTACTATTCCTGTTTATGGTTATTTTATGCAGAAAAAAGATCGTTACTGGAATTTAGAAATCAATAAAAAAACAAACCTGACAGATTTTATTTTAGATTTTTACAAGCGAGATCAGTTAAAATTAAATAATGAAGAGATATTTCAATTAGGGATGTCGTATGAGATTGATTCAATTATTGAATTTGAAAACAAGCGGGAAATAAATAGATTAGGGCAAATTAATAAATACAAAGCAATGTTTTTAAGTGATAGCGTTATCTCTATTAAGTTAGAAAATATGAGCATAGGGTTTAACCCTAAAAATATTATGCCTTTAGATTCTTTTGGAACAGTATATCCCAATATAAGAATAACAGATAATTGGGGCGTTTTGGAAGTTGATAGTTGCGGTGCCTTGTTAAGTCCTGAATGGAATAAAGTAACTATATCATATCCCGAGTTGATTACTGATACATTGATCTCAGGAAAAGGATGGAAATTAAAACTGAAAAATTTATGGAAACTTGAAAAAAATAATGGAAAATATAATTTAATTAAAAAATAACAAGCATCAATTTAATTATTCCGCTTTACGAAAAAGAACTATCATATATTCATGTCCTCCCAATACCGTAAAAGTATTTTCAGGTTTAAAAACCTTTAATTTTGTTAATAATGGACTTTCCTCAACCTGTGAAAGAGCTAAACCGCCTTCATTTGCACTGAAATGGGCGTCCCAAATAAGAATTTCACCGGTTTCCATTTTATTTCCCGGGTTTTCCCTGTCTGGAATAAATTCTTCCATCAAATTTTTATCATAGGGATTCCTGTCCAAAAACCAGAAAAAATACGGATCGTAATAATATACTTTTATATTGTTATATTCACTATTTTTTATCCAGTTTGAAGCTTCTTTAATTAATTGATTTTTTTCTCGTAGAGGAACCGGAAACTGGTTTAATGATAAAGTAGAGTGAAGTAAAAAGGCAATAACAAAAATGGAAACAAACAGACTTAGTATTTTGTTAATCTTGAACTTACTCAAAAGAAAATCATATGAAACTAAAGCAATTATTGCAAACAAAGGAATTATTGCAGCCATAACCCGAATCAGTCCTACCGAACTACCAACCCCCAAATACCATGAAAAAGAATGAGCCCAATAATAAGCTGAAGCAGGTATTAAAATTAGTAAAATAGCATCATTGTTTTTATAAGCAATTTTTTCAGGCTTAAGTCTTATAAATTGATAAAGGATAATAATAATGCCCAAGAATATAAAAGCAGTAAATACAAAACCAAAAATTCCTTTAGATTGCAATACAAAGTGAAACAAACTCCCAGTACCATAAATATCAGTAGCATCACCATAAGGCATTTGTGTTATGAGCCATAAAAAATCATGATAATAAAAACCTCCAATTACACTGTAAATAAAAAACCCCATAAGAAGAAAAGCAATTGAAAGGAATCTTCTTTTAAGTACAAATGGTAAAACAAATACAATGAGTAAAATTATTCCTTCAGTTCTAACTAATGGTAAGAATGATAAAACAATTGCAGAAACAATGTAGTTTTTATTAAGAAACAGAAAAACAGAGAGAACTAAAATAAAACTAAACAGTATTTCAGTCATCCCGGAGAGCATCAAAGCCGGATACAAAGTAGATAACAAAAGGAAAAAAATAGCCATAAATGGATATTGCAGTCCTAGTTGTTTCGCTATCCGATAAGTAAAATATGCAGTTAAACTTCCTATAATAACATTAAATATTCGAACACCCACAAAACCAAATTGCGCAAAAGGAGCTGCCAAAAGCGTGTAAAAAGGTTTAGCCCAGTGATGTAGAAAAAACTCAGGAAATTGAAATGCATATCTTGAAAAGCGATAATGGGTTAAATCATCTGCACCACCATAAGACCCCTCAGAAAAGAAAGCCAGTATTGAAAATGTAATAAAAAAAACAAGTAGTATTGAAGGAACAAAATATTTTTCTTTGGTAAATGAGTTTAGGGTCATTGAATTATATTATTATATTGTTCTATTTTTTGATTTTCTTTTATCTATTTGCTTTATGTAATTAGCCCCTGAACGAAAAAGCATTAAATTCCGATTTTCAATGACTTTTGACCCCGTCCCTAAAGGGTGAAGTCATTGAAAATCTGCGCCCTTTAGGGCTGGGGTCAAACAGATTTTTGATGACGAACCCTTTTCCGTTCAAACACTAGATTGTCAATGTTTCAATTTTCATTATTTCGACAAATTCAACTTCTTTTACTTGCTTATTGATTATTGTGTATAGCTTATTGAGTGTTTTTAAATATAATTCAATATTTAAAACTTTGAGATTTAGTGTTTTCTTATAGCTACAACTTAATCTTATCCCCCTTCTTTCTAAATTTATAAATCTTTACATTTCCAGATTTCACTTCATCATATCACTGAAACCTAACATCTGAAAATTTCCTTCATTTAATCAAACATCAAGACTTTCCAGGTTTTAAAAACCTTGCAAGTCAACATCACATTTTCAAATTTCTTCTTTTTTTCTCCCATACAAACCAATAGTTGCCAAACCACCTTTTGAGGTTTCTTTGTACAAACTTGGTAAATCATGTCCGGTTTGTTCCATAACTTCAACTACATTATCAAAAGGTACCAAATGCCGACCATCGGAATGAATTGCATAAAGAGCTGAGTCAAGCGCACGTTGCGCACCAAAAGCATTTCTTTCAATACAAGGAACCTGAACTAATCCTGCAATTGGGTCACAAGTTAAGCCCAGGTGATGTTCTAAACCGGATGATGCTGCATATTCAATCTGATAAGTAGTACCACCTAATAATTGGGTACAGGCTGCTGCTGCCATAGCACATGCTGTCCCAACTTCCCCCTGACAACCAACCTCTGCCCCGGAAACCGAAGCATTTTCTTTTACTAAATTTCCGACTAATCCAGCGACAGTTAATGCTTTCAATATCCTATTCTCAGAAAAGTCATATTTCTTGTGAAACAGGTATAAAACAGCAGGTAAAATGCCGGAAGAACCACAAGTTGGTGCTGTAACAACCTTACCTGCCGCCGCATTTTCTTCTGAAACTGCCAGGGCATAGGCAAATAAAAATGTATCGTCTTCAGCAAATTTATTTTGCATATTTGCTTTTACATAATAGGAAGGTGCTTTTCTTCTAAGTTTTAATACACCGGGCAAAGTTCCATCAGTTTCAAGGCCACGATGAATAGCATCTTTCATGGTATCCCACACCTCTTTCATATAATCAAGCACATCATCACCTTCTGTCTTTAAAACATATTCCCACAAAGTACCTCCGTTTTCTTCAAGATATGAGATTATATCTGCCATAGTATTTTGCGGATAGATGTTCTCTTCATTTGCTTCACTATCCTTATCCATAATTTCACCACCACCAATGCTGTATACTTCCCAATCATTGAGCTTTTTCCCATTTTTATCAAAGGCTTCAAACATCATCCCATTTGGGTGAAGCGGTAGAGTTTCATCATTTTTCCAGATTATTTCAGTGGGCTTAGGAAGTGTTTTTTCAATTATGTAATCAGTCATGTGACCTTTACCGGTTAAAGCCAAACTACCATATAAATACACTTTGAATGAATGTGCATCCTGGTTCTTTTCAGCAAAAATCTCTGCTGCACTTTTAGGCCCCATGGTGTGGCTACTTGATGGACCATTACCTATTTTAAATAATTTTTTTATTGATTCCACTTTTAATAATGATTATTGAATATTGATAAATGAATAATGTCAGTTCAGTAAGGATAAATTAGCTCTTTTTTGTATTGTATAAAGTCTTCAGGCAACATCGGTACAACCAATGCAACTAACTTACCTAAATCTTCCTGATACACGTTTCCTATAAAAATTTCTTTTATGTTATCGTTTATGCTGATAACAAATGTCATTTGTGTACCATCTTTTACCGCATTGGTATAATAACTTTCTTCGAGTTCGTTCAAAGGGAAATCTTTTAAAAAGTTTTCCAAACTTTTCTTTTCTTCCCTGGTCAATAAACGAGCTATTTTTCCATTGTTTCCCTTATAAACTTTCCTTTCATAGGCCAAGCTGTCCTCGGTAATAATAACCCTGTTATTTGTCCGGCCAAAATACTTATTGATAATGGTAATTTGATATTTCATAGTTTCTTTGTCCTTAGTTAAAATTTGAGCATTAAGCTCAGCAGCACTCATAACAATAAGTATCGATAAACCAACAATAATCTTAAGTACATTTTTAGTATTCATATACGAAATATTAACTAAGCTAAGTCTATCCTGTATATTCTTCATCCTGGACAATCCGTGTAAGTATCCATGAAAAATCGCCATTGCTGATTTTTGTACTACAATATTCACAAACAGCAGCCTGCCCCATTTTATCAGCCGGGGCACCACAATTTGGACAATTATTTAAACTAAATTCCGATTCCACAATTTCAACACCAGCCCTACGCATAAATGTCCAATACTCACTAAAATAGCGTGGGCTTTTTTTAGAGCCGCCCATTACTTTTCCATTGTTGTTTTCAACATAATCATGACATGAAGCAAAAATACGAACGGTAAAAGATTCATAATACTTATCAACTTCAATAGTAGCTATGTCTATTTTGCTGATTTTTATATTTTCAAGTTTATTACGGAACTTCTCACTTTTATATGCCTCAATCCAAAAATTATACGATTCATAAAGACGGTCAGAAACTAAATGACGGATTTTTGCCCAATTCAAATCTGTCCAGGCAGCATATATTTCCTTAAAATAGACAACTGCAACATTATCGGTAAAATTAGTCCAATAGCTATTCCAATCGGGTAACTTATGCAATTCTGTAAATCGATTAATATATGTATTGATTGCCGGCTGTACAATGGTAGGATAATCAGTTCCTATCTCTTGCTCATAATGAGCTAGCCCTTTAGTACTAAACACTTCCTGATGCAGTATGCTAATTTGATTAGCAAACCACTGCATCTCACCTGCTTCGATAAAAGTATCACAATATTCACAATTTCCGGCATCAGTAAAATTACCTGCTGCACCGCAATTCGGGCATTTTAAATCACGCATACCTTCAGGAGCAAGAGAGAGGACTCCCTTTTTTCGGTTAAACAACCAACGTTCAGTTAGAATATAGCGGGAGCTCTTTCCACCAATTGTAAGTGTATAATTAGAATTAATATCCACCGTAATCCCGGTATATTCACCACTTTCAAAAACCGCGACAAAACTAATATTACCAATAACTATTTCTGAGACGTTACCTTGAGGTAAACCTGCTTTTGTTAAACTATCCCAAAGATGATTTGCAAAAAAAGGTTTCAAATCCTTAAATTCCTTTTTAGCTCTATAACCATAATATTTATGATAAACTGAACTAACAAAATCAAGGAAAAGCAAACGGGAAAAATTGGAATCAGCAACTTTAAGTTCTTCAATTTTATTCTCTATCTGCCTGTTATCATTAAACTTATTTGTATGTGTTGGTGCAGACGATACAGTTTGCCCACCTCTTTTCTTTTTTCGTTTACCATAATAATAAAAAATAAGAATTATAATAACCAGCGGTATTGATATTTCAGGTGGTAATTCTAATAACAACCAAATAATTAAGCCGGCAATCCCATCACCACCACCTCCTCCACTGCTACCTCCACCAGAATACGAATGGCCACCCCCGGGACGTGCATGGAGTAGTTCGGGAACAAATAATAAAGCTAAAAAGAAAATAATAGTAAAACCGGTAAAAAACCCGATCGTTGTTATTGTTTTTCTATTTTCTTTTAAAAATTTCTTATTTAAGAAAGGATATCTTCTCATATATTAGTGATTAGTGTATTAGTAACTGGTCATTCAATAGTCATTAGGTGGTCATCCCCCCCATTTTCTCATCTCCTATTGGTCACTGAGCTTGTCGAAGTGCCACATTTTCTAATTTTCTTTCTCAAAGTTCAACATTCATATCATCAGGCAACTCATTAATATCATTCTCAACCGGGGGGATATATTTAGCAAAAACAGGTTGCCATTTATTTAATTTGTTGATCAGTTCTCCCGGTACATCAGATGAATCAAATATAGATTGAAAATCTTGTTTTATTTCTTTCCATTCATCAACAGGTATTGCATTTTCTGCACCTCTATCAGGCAATACAAAAACCAACTTCTCATACAAGGAAACATACACTAATGTCCCAATACGTTCTTCTGTAAAACGTACGCCACCTTTTTGGAAAATTGCACGAGCATTGATTTCAACATTACGTGTCATTCTAGTTTTTTTCGTAAAAAACGAACGAAGTAAATTGCTAATTGAAAAAAGACCATAAACAAAGAAAAAACTCAATATGGTCATTCCATAAATCATATAAACACCAAACTCAAAAGGTGAAAACATGAAAAAAGTATACAATAGAAAAGAAAAAATAATCCCATTCCATACAGGTATATCTCTATACTTTCCTGATTGCGGTTTTATTATAACTACCATTTCAATCAATGAGTTATTTTCAATAAACTCAATAGTTTCATAAAGTTTTGTGCGGAAGGTTTCTTTAAATCGGTTCATACAGTTAGTTTTTAACACTTTGCACTGTCAAAACAGCAAGCATATTACAGGTTAAAAATACAAAATATAAATTCACTTTTAGTAAAATTCTTACGAAAATGTGTTTTTAGAGATTCCCTTATTATATTTGTAATAAAAATAAGCCTCTATAATCCAATTGAAATTCAATGAAAAACAATAAATTAATCATATTCTCAGCTCCATCCGGTTCTGGAAAAACAACCATTGTCAGACAAATATTAAAAGAGATTCCAAATCTGGAATTTTCCATTTCGGCTTGTAGCCGAAATCCCCGTGAAGGGGAAATAAACGAAAAAGATTATCATTTTTTTTCGACTGATGAATTTAAAGATAAGATAGAAAATAACGAATTCATTGAATGGGAAGAAGTATATGCGGATAATTTTTACGGCACACTAAAATCAGAAGTTGACAGAATATGGGATAACGGGAACCATGTAATCTTTGATGTAGATGTCGTTGGTGGTGTAAATATAAAAGAACAATTCCCTGATAATTCACTAGCTATTTTTATTGAAGCTCCATCAATTAAAATATTGGAAAAAAGGTTAAGAAAACGTGGAACAGAGTCAGAAGAGCAAATAAAAAAAAGGATTAATAAAGCTGAACAGGAATTAAAATTTGCCCCTAAATTTGATAAAATAATAATAAACGATAATTTGGAATTGGCAATTCAGGAAACGAAGGTTATTATTAATGAATTTTTAGAAAGCTAAGGCAGCAAACTCGAATAATATTGAATAGACATGGCATGCCTTGTATTTGTTGCAATTCAACAATATATAAAATAAAAAATAAGGCTAAAGCACAAGTAAGACCCCCTATCCCCCTGAAAGGGGGAACACGATAGAGCATAATAAAAAAGATTGAACATTGCTCAAGGTTTGATATTATACTCCGATGCAAAGCCCAACTTTCAGGGGGGGGTGGGGGTCATATTTAAGCATAAACATAATAACAATATATAAAAATGAAAATAGGTCTCTACTTTGGCTCATTTAACCCCATTCATAACGGACATATGGCTATAGCCAATTATATGCTGGAATTTACTGACTTGAATGAAGTTTGGTTTATTATCAGCCCACAAAACCCATTTAAAACAAAACATAGCTTACTACCAGACTACCAAAGACTTGAATTAGTAAACCTAGCTATAAATGACACAGATGGATTCAGGGCTTCAAATATTGAGTTCAGTTTACCTAAACCTTCTTATACAATCGACACCCTTGCCTATCTTTATGATAAATATCCAAAAAAAGAATTTGTATTAATTATGGGTTCTGATAATTTACTCAATTTTCATAAGTGGAAAAACTTCAATGAAATTTTAAGAAATTATCAAATTTATATATATCCACGCCCTAATGTTGAACAAGTTGAACTTATGAAACATCCTAATGTTCAAAAAGTTGATGCACCTTTAATGGAAATATCTTCAAGCTTTATTCGTAAAGCGATTAAAAATGAAAAAGATATTCGTTTTTTCCTTCCTAATAAAGTATGGTCATATATAAAAGAAATGCACTTTTATGAAATATAAATAAAAATTGAATTCTTTTTATTAATTTTACCATAATCGGATTAATAAGCTTTTTCATGCCTCAATTTGTAGCATATAATAGTGAAGTTGAAGTCAATGGGCAAACCATTCAGTCTTTTATTAAAGGTGTTACACTTCAATTTAGGCGAAAAGCACTTCAAATTCTTGCTAATAATGAGATTCTAAACCCTGTAAAAGGAAATTGGCATAATCAGCAAAACTGGTTAGATGCCTTTAAACAAATATATGATACAATTGGCATTCATACTCTTTTCTCCATTGGTAAAGCCATTCCGGAAAGTGCCATCTTCCCTGAAAATATCATCAAATTAAAAGATGCTCTGGATTCAATTAATATAGCTTACCATGATAACCATAGAGGTGGTGAAATTGGTTATTACCGTTTAACAGAGTTTAATGAAGATGAAAGAAAAGCCATTATGGTATGTAAAAACCCTTATCCCTGCCCTTTTGACCGTGGTATTATTACCAGTATTGTTCGAAAATTCAAACCAATTGATTCTCTTAATCATGAAGTTGAATTGGACACAAGTGTACAAAACAGACTTGATGGTGCTGAATCAAGTACCTATCTAATAAACTGGTAAATGGATAAGCCCCCAATTAAATACGACATTTATCTTATGGAAATCATCGATGTAAATGCTGGTGTTTACTCGATTAAGATATCAACCAATAAAAACTCTACTTTCATTAATTATCATCCCGGCTTAAAAAATCTGGAGTTACCTAATAAGAATGCTTTAGATGTAAAACTTAAAGAAAACAAATACCAGTTAAAAAAAATCCTAAACAATAAGAGACCTGATACTTTTTTCCCGGGTTTTAAACTTAAGTTTATCCTTAAAGATAATATCAAAGCTATTGAATTTAATGATTTATCAAAAATTATTGTTTTAGATCGCAGGAATGGTTCTTATAATACCTATACTGAAAAAAAAACAAAAAAAGCTATTTTCAAAATTTATACCGACGGGTGTTATTTACAAAAAATAAAAAAAGGGGCATATGTTGCCATAATTAAACCTTTAACAAATAAGCTGAACATCTATTACGCCAAAACCAATGTGCCCAGCAGCAGTTTAATAGAGTTAATGGCTGTTATAAAAGGTTTAGAAGTCTCAATACAAATAAATAACCTTAGAATTATAACCGACAGCCGTTATGTTATAAAAGGATTAACTGAATGGATTTTCAACTGGAAACTTAATGACTGGTATACTGCTCAAGGCGAAAAAGTAAAG
Organism: Bacteroidota bacterium; assembly: GCA_039714415.1. GTDB lineage: Bacteria > Bacteroidota > Bacteroidia > Bacteroidales > NBLH01 > NBLH01. Next base: position 13,795 of record JBDLJL010000036.1, on the reverse strand, counting down.
AACATTGAATACTGGAAACGATTTGATGAATTAAGCAAAGGAAAATACATTGAATTTGAATGGGTTAAAGGACATTCAGAACATACGGAAAACTCTTTATGTGACTATTATGCAAAACAGGTTGCATTGAGGCATTAAAAACCTTGTTTGTCTAATCAAAAATTTTAACTTTGGAATTCATACAAAAAAGAATATTTCTTATGCATAAATTATTATAGTTATGACACGAATAATTTTTATTATTACACTATTTATTGGAATACAAATTTCTAATAGTTATGCCTGTACTAACTTATTAGTAACAAAAGGTGCTTCAAAAACAGGTTCCAGCTATATATTATACACAAATGATGGGGAATGGTTGTACCATTTAAAAAAATATCCGGCAAAGGATTATAAAAAAGGCGAATTCTTGAAAATAGGAAAGGGGCAAATTGCCCAAGTAAGACATACTTATGCCCGACTTGGTTTTCACATGAATGAATTTCAAGTGTCAATTGGTGAAACAACTTTTACAGGCAGGGAAGAACTATGGTCAAAAAACAACTTCTTAAAATACAGGCATTTAATGGACCTGGCTTTGCAACGTGCAAAAACTGCCCGTGAAGCTATAAAAGTAATTACTGAATTAGTAGAAGAGTATGGATATGGCAGTGAAGGCGAATCCTTTTCAATTGCCGACCCCAATGAAGCGTGGATTCTGGAAATGGTAGGCAATGGTTCTGGTAGCAAAGGTGCGGTTTGGGTAGCGGTTAAAATTCCTGACGGAATGGTTTCGGCACATGCCAATCATGCCCGGATTGGTACATTCCCACTTGATGACCCGGACAATTGCCTTTACTCAAAAAATGTAATCTCTTTTGCTGTTGAAAAAGGATATTATAATCCTAAGGTGGATAAAACCTTTGAATTTAATAAGGTTTATGATCCATCAAATCCTGAAAAACTAAAATACTCAGAAGCAAGAGTATGGTCTTTATTCCGAAGAATCTCACCATCTTTAAACTTATCATCTGATTATCATCGTGGATTAACAAATGAACGCTATCCATTATGGATAAAACCTGATAAGAAATTAAGCACCCATGATATTTTTATGTTAGCCCGTGACCATTACGAAAATACAGAATTTGATATGACAAAAGGAATAACAGCAGGCCCCTATGGTAGCCCACAACGTAACAGACCGCTATCTTTTTTTGTTGATAGTGTTAAATATTCCTGGGAAAGACCTATTTCAACCTACAATACGGCCTTTTCGTTTGTCGCCCAAATGCGAAATTATTTACCCGACCCAATTGGAGGTGTACTATGGTTTGGCGAAGACGACACTTATTTTACCTGCTACGTACCTATGTACATTTCAATTGCTGAAACACCTATAGAATTTACAACCGGTGATATAAATAAGTTTTCTTTAACATCAGCCTGGTGGGCTTTTAACTTTGTTTCAAATTTTGCCAATTTACGATATTCTGATATGATTAAAGATATACAAGTGGTACAAAATAAACTTGAAAATGAATTCTTACAAAAACAAGACTCTATTGAACAGAAAGCAAATGAATTATATAAATCGGATAAAAGTAAATTACTGGAATATTTAACAAAATATAGTGTAAAACAGGGTATAAAAACTGTAGATAAATGGCGTGAACTTGGCTTTTTCCTAATTACAAAGTATAATGACGGATATGTAAAAGATAAAAATAACCGCATTGAAAGCATAGGGTATCCGGAAGAGTGGTATCGTAAGGTTATCAAGACAGAAGGAGTAAAACACAAAATAAAAGATGCTGAAGATAAAAATGAAGTGAAATCATTCTAACTAACTTACTTTTAAACGAAACCAGTTTACTCCGTTTAAAAAAATTATTTTTTAAACATAAAAAATCCCACCCTGAAAAAAACATATAAAAAAAAAACAAATATAACAGTACAGGATATAGCAAAATCTATTAACATTTCAGCATCAACAGTTTCCCGCGCATTAAATAATCATCCAAAAATAAGCCAACAAACAAAAGAGAGGATCTGGGAAGCAGCAAAAAAACTTGGCTATCGACCCAATATACCGGCATATATGAACCCTGATTGCACAAAAACAATATGTTTTATTGTTCCTGAAATAAATAACTCTTATTATCTGGATGCAATTGATAGTATTCAGAAATATACCACGGATAAAAATTACAATTTATATATTGCCCCTACAAATAATTCGCAGGATATTGAAAAAACATATAGCCGATCGATAATCAATTTAAATATTGAAGGTGTAATAGTAGCTTTGTCTGACAAAAATGCTAATATCGCTCATTTACAAGAACTATTGGACCATAGAACTCCAACCATTTTTTTAAACAAAACGGATCATGCAATAAATGCAACTCAAATTATCCCGGATATATTTCATGGCACATACAAAGCTGTAAACCACTTATTATATATGGGTTGCAAAAACATCCATATCTATACTGGAGATTTATCAAACCCCCTTTATTCAGAAATGGTTGAAGGCTACCAGTCTGCTATGTCAGATTCAGGTATTAAATTTAAGGAAGATCAAATAATTTCAGGTTCCCTTTCTCCAGATAGTATTAATTTCAATTTTAATAAATTACATGACAAATCTAAATTACCTGATGGTATAATTTCACCTAACAGTGCGACAAGTATGCACATTACATCGTGGTTAAGAAATAATGCATATGAGATACCCAAAGATGTTTTACTTGTTAGTTTTGAGTCTGATAAATATAACTTATGTGTTACGCAAAATTTATCTACAGTAGAAGTTTCAGGTTCAAAAACTGGAAAAGTGGCTGCAGAAAAATTATTTAAACAAATAGAAGACAGAAAGCTTATTAAAGAAACTATTATTATTCCAACAAAATTTATTATTAAAGGGTCAACAATGAGGCTTTAAGAATGTTAATCAATTAGTTTAATAAATACTAATTTACCATTACTAGGGACTTTGATAGCAAACTCTGTTATATCTGAAATTCGACCATTGATTAAAAATTCTACAGAGGCCTTATAAAGTATGGGATTCCCAATGTTGTTTGACTGCAAAAGTTTTGACTTTTTTATATTTAGGTTTTCGTTGTCTCTTGCAGATATGGTAACTATCTTTTTTTCATTTGCTCTAATTGTAAGTTTTTGTTTTATAGTAACATTACCAATTTTAAGATTCAAAACACCTTCAAGATCAATATTCCAGTGGTTTTGTAAATTTACAGAGAAATATAAATCAGTTTGATTATAATCATTATTATTAAATTTTGCTAAAATATATGGATTTGCTATACTGACACCATTGTTTAGCAATAAATTAACATTCCTGAAAATTCCAATATCATCATTTGTTTCCAGATTCCAATCAACATAGCCTACAGAAAAATCATCCGTTTTTGGTGGAAAAACTTCAATAGCAAGTACATTAGCTCCTTGTTTTGTAAACTTGTTAATTTGTAGTCTAAATTGCCCATAAACATTAGGTATTTTATCTGTTGATGCTATTTTTTTACCATTTATCCAAATATTTGCTTTGGAATTAATTCCTTCAAATTCTAATAATTCAACCAATTCTTTATTTTCTATATTAAATTTTACCCTATACCACCTTGATGAATTAATTTGTTCTTTGGGATAATCTATTAAATTTGGTTCTTTATAAATCTTAGGGTTTTTATCCGGATTTGCATGAATTATAAAAACGGTTGAAGGAACAAGAGCATCATACCATGAAGAATCATTATAATCAAGGCTTGAAATAATATCACCATCAACATTTAGTTCTTTTGATGATTGTATTTTCCAATTTTCTGATAAAGTACTTTTATACTGAATAGTTTTTTGATCATTACATTTAATATATGCTGTTCCTGAAACAACAATCAATAATAAAAAGTAATAAATAGATTGTTTCATCTGTTTATATTTTATTTTTTTTAATGGTCAGATGGAACATCCATGATAATCATTCACGTATATTCTGAAATCTAGATCATTAATGCTTCACAACTAACTACTATCTATATGACTAATAGATACTTAGTTCGTTAAATATTGATCTTACATACCAAGTTCAATTAATGATGATTCAAATTCAGATAATATTCTATATGGAAGAATCAACAAGCCTTAAGAATATTCCAATAATCTTCTACCTAATAATCGTTTCATCAATAAAAAGCCAGGCTTCGCCTTGAGTTAAGTTTGTGTTTTGCGATTTAACTACAACTTTTATATATCTACATTTTTTTTTCAATTTTTCTGTTGAAAAATCCTTTTTCGAAACATTGTCTATTTTTATAAAACTATGCGATAATTCTGCTACTTTATTAAAGTTAGTTCCATCAACAGAAGTATAAAACAAAACTGATTTCGGGAAAAATATTTGGTCGTCTTGGTCTTCTAACATTCCGAGTGTTATTTTACTTATTTCCTGTTTTTTTCCCAAGTCTAATACAAACTCAATATCATCCCCAATCCAGCCTTGCCAGTGTTTATCACCAAAAACATCAGAGCCTCTTATTCCATCTACCAAGCCATATTTTCCGCCGGCAGTGTAAGAACTTGTATATTGATTTTTGTAAGTAATTTTAGCACCGAGTGCTTTGTTTTGTTCAATATTTATACTTTTTTCAACTTTTCTATCAGTTACATCATCAGCATATGCACTTATTGTAACACTTTTATCAATCCTGATTGGTTTTTTGTAAACTTTATACCCTGCTGAATTAATTGAATATTTAATAAGCATACCGGGTGCAGCTGTTGAGAGTTCAGCAAAAACAGCATTAGAATCTATATTAAAATTATAATTGATATTTACCAGGTATATACTTTTTGCATAATTAATTCCTAATTTTTCATAGCGTTTCAATAAATGTTGTAAACGTTTAATAAAACCATCCCAGTTTTTATACTCAACTTGTGTCCAAACTGCTTCAGATAAGGCAGCAATACGGGGAAACACCATATATTGTAATTGATTATTGTCAGGGATATATTCTGTCCAAACATTAGCCTGGCCACCAAGAATATGTTTTATTTTATCTGCCCGCAAATTTTCAGGTACCGGGTTAAATTTATAAACTTGCTCAATAGGCAAGGATTTATTAAAAGCCTTTGGTTCATATTTTGCATCGCCCTGGTAATAATCAAAGTAAGCGTGTGTATTTGGCGACATCACTACGTTGTGCCCTTTTTCGGCTGCTTCAATTCCTCCTTCAACTCCCCGCCAGCTCATAACATTTGCACGTGGCGGCAATTCCCCCTCCAATATTTCATCCCAGCCAATAAGTTTTCGCCCTTTTTTGTTTAGGAAGTTTTCAATGCGTTTTATCATATAGGCTTGTAAATGCTCAGTATTATCTAAATTTTCCTCTTTTATTCTTTTTTGGCAGTTTGTACATATTTCCCAATTTGTTTTTGTGGCCTCATCGCCACCAATATGAATGTATTCAGAAGGAAATAGTTCAATTACTTCCGATAAAACATCTTCGAGAAAAGTAAAGGTAGTTTCTTTACCCGGACAGTAAATATTGGTTATTGGCCAAACCCCGCCCGGTGGAACAGGTATAGAATCCCCCGTACAAGAAAGCTCAGGATATGCTGCAATTGCACTCATTACATGAGCAGGCATTTCTATTTCAGGGATAACCGTAATATGTATTTTTTTAGCATATTCAACAATTTCTTTGATTTGTTCTTGTGTGTAATAACCACCATAACTTGCTTTTTCATCTTTTTGGGCTTCTTTGGTGTTGTTCCAGTTTTTAAAATCACGTTCGACACGCCATGAGCCTATATCTGTAAGTTTTGGATATTTTTTAATTTCAATCCGCCATCCCTGGTCGTCAACCAAATGCCAATGAAATTTATTAAGTTTGTGCAAAGCCATATTATCGAGCAAACTTTTAATTTCTTTAACAGAAAAAAAATGCCTGGATACATCAAGCATAAGCCCCCGCCAGTGGAAACGTGGATAATCAACAATTTCAACATTAGGGACAACAAATCCACTAACGGGCATATCGTATAGCCCTTCGATATTTGCCGGGAATATTTGCCTTAAAGTTTGAATTCCGTAAAAAAAACCTTTTTTAGTATTTGCTTTTAAAATTATGTTCCCATTTTCAATATTCAGCAAATAGCCTTCAGGATTTTCTATTTCTGTGTGTTCTAATTGAATTATATTTTTTCCTGTTTCTGTACTTATTTCTGCTTTTAAATCCCAATTACACGATTTATTTATTTTGTTGATAAGAAACTCTATTTCTCTAAGTTGTTCTTTGTTTTCTACTTGTATTTTAGTTGAAGAAGAAATAATTGAAACACTATCTTTTTTTATAATGTTTACAGGTTTTGGAATTATATTATCTACCGTCAGAGTTATTTCTTTGCCATGTTGAGAACATGAAACAAAATTTAGTAGAAGTATGAATAAAAATAGAATGTTAATTTTTAAAACTCGTTGCATAGTTGTTTAATAAAAAGTGAAATTTGAAACCGGGGAATAAATCACTTTCCCCGGCTTCGTTCTAACTATCAAAACCTAAAATCGTTATCGCTTATTTTATTATTAGTTTGGTGTTTGAAATTTTTCCACCATCCATAACATTTACAATATATATTCCTGTTTTCAGGGAACTTACATCAAGTACATTTGTTGATTGTTTTTGAAATTTTGCATTAACAACCTCTTTTCCCTGTATATTTAGAATTTTAATAATAGAATTTTCATTGAAATTCTGTGTCCTGATATTAATAATTCCATTGGTAACAGGATTTGGATATATTGAAATATCTCCTGATTCAGATATAATATTATCAAAAATTCCGGTAGTTACCCCTTCTGCTGTTCCAAATATGTATGTTTTATCAATGGCAGCATCTTCAAGTGTTATCACCCGTGTGGCTAATTCTACCCATGACCACTCATAGGAAAGATCGTCGGCAGAACTACTGCCATAAGCAAAAACTGTTGGATAATGTCCCTGTGGAACACCCTCAAAAGTTACAACATAAATACCATCAGCATCATCATCTGTCATTTCTGTCATATGTAAAGCCCCAACACCTTCGTTTATGTAATATACAGTATCTGTGGCAGCATCAAAATCGGTAACGTCATTCATATCTACCCTGAAAGTCATATCCAGGGTTTTGCCCCATTCGTTATTAAAAGTTACATTTTCTTCGCCAACCAAAATCATCACATCAATACCGGTTGGCCCACCTGACCATTCACCATTAGCCCCCCAGGACTCTGAGCCTGCAACATCACGATAAATATCATCTAAATAATAACCGGGGGCAACCCCTGTCAAGGTCAAAATGTAGGTTCCTTCACCTGATTTTGTAAACTTATACTTGGTATCATCGCCTGGTGCTGTCCAACCGTTAAAATCGCCTGATATATGAAGTACCTCAGTAGCTTCGTCAAAATCGGTTCCCCTCATATCCAGGTTGATTGTTACGTCTACGCCTTCTTGAATTTCTCCAGTGGTTTCCCCGAATGTAAATGTTTCATCAATGTTAGCGCCTTCAACTAATAAAACCCTTAACCCTTTATTAGAAGCATATTCCCACTCATAAGTGAGATTATCAACATCAACACCATAGGCAAAAACAGTTGGGAAATGACCCTCCGGGATGTCATTAAAAGTAACAGTATAAATACCGTCAGCATTATCATCGGTCATTGCAGTTTCATTTAATGGGTCAATATCCTCATTAATGTAATATACATTATCGGTAGCCGGGTTAAACTCAGTTACCTCGTTCATGTCCACACTACAGGTGATGCTATAAGTAGCGCCCCATTTCGTGTTCATTGTAACATCTTCGTTACCAACATAAGTCATTATGTCTATACCGGTAGGCGCACCAGACCATTCACCATATGTGCCCCAGTCTGGTACATCCTTAGCGTTATGATAAACATCACCACCATAATAGCCTGGTGTAACATCAGTAAATGTTACTGAATAAATATTACCACTTGAATTTGTTAATGGATGGAATGCAGCCCAGCCATCAAAGTCCCCGGCAAAATCAACCTGGCGTGTAGACGGATCAAAATCAACGACATCGCTCATATCTACATTAATTGTTACAGTAACTTGTGCTTTTGTATAAGAAAACAAAGCAAAAATTAATACGATTGTTAAAAGAGTAAATTTTTTCATAAGAATTAATATTTAGTTAGTAAATAAAAAATAATAAGGTTAAAAAACCACTGTTTGTTAAAAAATCACATAATTCTCCCATCAAGCTTTGTGAAGGCTTTTATTTTCAGACAATTACACAATAAGAAAATATTTCAGTGAATTATTTCACCATTATTTAAAATAGTTAGATTTTGTATATTTTATTTCTTTTTTCTCTAAATAATCAATATGCGCAGGCATTCGTTTTATAAAAGAGTCCCATGCTTTTGCATTTGACCATGCTACTTCTGCATAGGCCTGGAACCTTGGGAAAATATATCTTTCAAATACAGCTCCTGATGGGATTACTTCTGTCCAGACACAAGCCTGATAACCTATCTTATTCCCTTTAACCCCGGCACTTAATTCAGAACCTTCATCAAATTCATATAAAGATTTAAGGTTTTCATCTGTCGGGTCAGAACTCAGATAAAACCATGACCAGGGCGTAAGTATAATAGGGTTTCCATTTTGGGCTGCATAAACTGATGCCTCAGGCTTATAATCGCGCCAATACATGATATTTATATCAGGATTTACCGTATTTACAATATTATCGTCGTTACTTACAAAAATATCGTCCCATGCAATCATTTTTTTACCTTTTGAACTTATATGCTTATACATTTCGTCAACAAAATAAGATTGAATTTTATTAACATGGGTCATATTGTTGTCAGCCATAAACTGTTGACATAAGGTGCTTTCCTTCCAAAAGCTTTTTTCTACTTCATCAGCTCCCAAGTGAACATATTCATAGGGAAAAAGTTCCATTACCTCGTCCCAAACATCAAAAGCAAATTGCATAACATCTGGTTTACACACGCATAAAGGTTCAGAAAACTCATCACCCCAATCTGTATTTCCAGAACATGATAAACCTAGTTCAGGATAGGATCGTATGGCCGCTGACATGTGACCTGGCATATCAATTTCAGGTATCACATCAATAAAATTTTCGGTTGCATATGCTATTAATTCACGAATATCCTGTTTGGTATAAAATCCTCCATAAGTATTGCCATTTACATAATTTGGGTTAAAATTGTAATCAGCATCGTATTTTGCTTTTTCAATGCATGCCAAATCATAATCATTAAATTCCCTGTATGCCCCAATACTTGTTAGTTTGGAATATTTATCCAACTGTATCCGCCAGCCCTGGTCATCGGTTAAATGAAGTTGAAGTTTATTTAGTTTGTACAGAGCCATTTGGTCAATGATTTTAAAAACAAATTCTTTTGGGAAAAAATGCCTTGATAAATCAATATGAAAACCCCGATATGAGTTTTGAGATTTATCTGACACATTAATAATCTGAATTTCAACTTTTGTTGAATTTGTATCCATGTCAGCATTCCATAATATCTGCCTGAATGTTTGTGCTGCATAAAATGCTCCTTCTGAACTTTTCGCTTTTAAAAGAACTTTTTCCTGATCAATTTCGATTTTGTATTCACTATCCTCTAAGTTCTCATCAAAAACAATCCGTATCACACTATTATCAATATCATCAGTATTTGATATTAAGCTAAAACCAAAATTCTTACTAAAAGCATTTGTAACAATCTGCCCGGCTCGTTGAAAAGAATTATGTACAAATAAATTAGAATTATCCATAATAATTAATTCTTCTCCAGAAATAGTAACTTTAGTAGGTAATGGAATAATCTTATGCGGTTTTAATACTGAAATATCGTCATCCTGATTATCATCAGGCTTTTCTTTGCAGCTAATTCCGGAAAATATCGTCAATATTAATAAAAACCCGGTTATTAAAAATCCTGTATTTTTCATGCATTTTTTTTAGATGAACAGACTTTGCAGGTTTAGATAATCAATAGAATATCAATTATCTAAACCTTAAACTATTAAAAAACAAATCTGCAAAGTTTTGCTATTTAATTTAAAACCATACCTTACATATTGTTAGTATCCCGGATTTTGAACAAGATTTGGATTTCTGTCTAATTCATCAATAGGTATAGGTAAAATGAGTGTATTTTCATTGGCGTTATAGTCAACATATTCGCCTGTTATTAAATTAAGCTCCTGTAAAGCAGACATAACACTAACGGCCTTATCGTATCTTACAAGATCATCCCACCTATGCGATTCAAAAACAAGTTCAAGTCTTCGTTCGTGCAAAATGGCATTTAACATTTCCGCATTCGTAGCAGTTGTTGGATTTAATCCGACTCTTCCTCTAATTTGATCTACTATACTTTTCCCATAATCACCTTGCTGTAAATTTGCCATAGCTTCTGCTTTTAGCAATAAAATATCAGCTAATCGAACCAAATAAATCTGGTCACCACTATTCCAACCATCAGCATGTTTAAATTTATAGGCAAAAGTTACCCACTCGTTGGGGTCTTCGGCATTCCAGTATTCATCGACCCATTCAACCCATTCCCACATAACACTGGCATCTAATCTTGTCCAGTCTGCTTCTGCAAAATAAGCATCAACCAGGTTATGTGAAGGAGTACAGTATTTTCTCCAACCATCACCGGACAATGAGGGTGGTAAAAACAATTGTGGCCCCCAATTCCCCTGGGTAGTTCCTCCAAGGTACTGAATTTCAAAAATTGATTCATTATTGTTGTAACTATCACCATCAAACAAATCATTATAATCATTTAACAAAGTATATCCGGCAGAACTGTTGATGACATCATTACAATAGCTTAATACCTTTGAATAGTCCCTGCCAGGTCGTTGTGCCCAAACTTTTGCCAATAAAGCATCTGCAGCACCTTTAGTTGCCCTTGCCTTATTTACATTGTTTTCAGAACTAAAAGTAACCGGAAGGTTTTCGGTAGCAAATTCCAGGTCTTTCACTATAAAATCATATGTTTCAGCAATTGATGACCTTGGTATTTGAATTTTTTCGGGGTCAGATGACTCTGTAGATTCAACCAAAGGTAAGCCCCCAAACAACTTCACTAAATCAAAATAAAACAATGCCCTTAAAAATTTGGCTTCAGCTTTTATTTCAATAGAGCGTGTATCAGAAAGTCCTTCAATTCCATCTATTTTTGACAATACTATATTACACCTTGCAACACCTTTATAAAGATCACCCCAGTTATAAACTAAACGATTATTGCTTGAAGAAACGGTTAGCATGTCATACTCATAAATGTCAACATCATCTGGTGGTCCGGCATAAGCATTATCAGACCTTACATCACCCAACAAAATATTATCCCATGTATAATATTCAACATGTAAGGTGTTATATGCAGCAACAAGGGCTGCTTCAATATCATCTGCTGTTTCAAATGAATTTCCTGAAGTGGCAGATGATACCGGTTTTAAGTCAAGAAAATCCTGACATGATTGGAATAAATAGGATACACCTATTAATAAAAATATATATAATAACTTTTTCATTGTTTTAAATTTTAAAAATTAGAATGAAAGGTTTATACCGAAAATAATATTCCTTGATTGAGGATAAGTACCAAAATCAATTCCCTGTGCCAAATTATGCCCGTCAAATGCATTTACCTCAGGGTCATATCCGGAATATTTTGTGAAAGTGTACAAATTTTCAGCTGTTACATAAATCCTTGCTTTGGATAGTTTTATCTTATTGATAATTTCTTTTGGGAATGAATAACTCAAGGTTAAGGATTTGATCCTTAAATAGGATCCATCTTCAATAAACCTTGTAGAAAGTTCGGAATTATATTTTTCTCCAAGAGTTGCTACAGGCATGTCCGTGATATCACCAGGATTTTGCCACCTGTCAAGTACTGTTGCCTGTTGGCTTTTAAAATCATTCATACTTTCTGATTCAACCCTTGTTGCATTAAATACTTCGTTACCATACACTCCCTGGATAAATAAACTCAAATCAAAACCTTTATAAGATAATTTATTATTTATCCCATAAAAGAATTTCGGATTTGCATTTCCAATTATTTCTTTATCATCTGGTGTTATTTCACCATCTTCATTATTATCCTTATAGATCATTAGGCCTGTAGCAGGATCAACACCCTGTGCAACATATCCGTAAAACGATCCCATTTGTTCCCCTTCTTTGGCAATGGCAACGTTTCCCCTTTGGTAAATCCAACCTGAATTAATAACCTGGCTATCTAAATATACTACCTGGTTCCGGTTTAACGAAATATTAAAATCTGTGTTCCATTTTAATTCATTTATCAGGTTTTTTGTACTTATTTGTAACTCAACACCTTTATTTTGAATTTCTCCAACATTTTGGATGGTTGATTCAAAACCGGTAGATCGTGGAACTGGCATTGATAATAAAAGATCCGAAGTATTTTTTATGTATGCATCTGCAGTGATACCAATTCGGTAATTGAAAAGCAAAATGTCAATTCCAATATCGGTTTGTGCAGTGGTTTCCCATTTCAAATCCTTATTTTCTATTGTTTCAATACTAATACCCGGTACTATAACACCACCAATAACATAATTGTATCCTGTACCTACTGTTCCGTACCATGCATATTCCCTAATCCTATCGTTTCCAACCTGTCCCCAACCGACTCGTAATTTAATATCGTCAATTGCATCATTTTCTTTCAAAAAATCCTCTTCAGATAATCTCCATCCGGCAGAGAAAGAAGGAAAATATCCCCATTGATTTCCCGGGCCAAATACTGACGATGCATCTGCCCTGAAATTAGCTGTTAAAAGGTATTTGTTATTAAAATCGTAGTTTAACCTGGCAATTTGTGATACATTAGTTCTTTCAGCATATGAACTACTTACACCTTCAATTACAGAACCTCCGTTAATTGTTTTTACTGCTGTATTTGCAAAGTTTATAGTCCTTGCATATAATGAACTGGATTGCCTTTTTGAAACAATAAAGCCGACTAATGCATTCAGGCTATGGCTATCAAATTTTTTCTTATAGCTAAGAGTGTTTTCACTTAACCAATATTCAGTTTTATCAGTAGTTTCTTCAGCAATCCCGGAATTTACCCTTCCCCAATCGGTACGATATGGATCAAGGAAATAATTGTATTGTCCGTTTGCATTATCAAGTGAAACCAGGGTTTTAAATTTTAAATCTTTCAAAATATTTGCTTCAAGATAGGCATTTCCCATAAACCTGGTTTGATAATAATCCTGTTCAGGCGCATCTGTACTGGCAACCGGGTTTTCCCATGAAGCTTGTAAGGGGTTTCCGGTGAATGTTCCATCATCATGGTAAATTCCAATTACGGGTGGTGCTGAAATCATACCAAGTATAACCCCGCCACGGCCTGCACCAATATTATCGATAATATTTATATCATGCCATTTACTATATAAGATACTTGTACCTGCTTTTAACCAACTATTAATCTGCCTGTCAAAATTTATTTTCCCACTGTACCTGTCGGCAGTATTATTCCTAACAACACCATCATTTTTTGTCCAGTTACCTGAAACATAATAATTGGTTTTTTCATCCGATCCTGAAAGCGAAAGTTGATAACTATTAAATGCGGCTTGCCTTAATACTTCATTTTGCCAATCAGTATTTTCAGTATAAAGGCTCCAATCAGTTGCTAAACCTAATTCATCCATTAAATCAA